>CAZIMU010000108.1:0-6520 GCA_964540355.1 uncultured Fibrobacteraceae bacterium
CCTTGTGAACCGTATGCTTTCTGCAAAAACGGCAATACTTTTTGTATTCAACACGTGAAGAATGTTTCTTTTTGTTTTTGTCGCAATCGTAATTGCGCTGTTTGCAATCAGGACATTCTAACGTGATGAGTTCTCTAATTTTGGAAGCCATAATTAATTCCTATTTAATAATTTTGGTTACGGAGCCAGCACCTACCGTTCTGCCGCCCTCGCGTATTGCGAAGCGCAGACCCTGATCCATGGCAACGGGCGATATCAACTCTACGGTTATCTTGACGTTATCCCCTGGCATCACAAGCTCAATGCCCGATGGCAACGCTATGGAGCCCGTGACATCGGTGGTGCGGAGGTAGAACTGCGGACGGTAGCCGTTCGCGAACTTGGTGTGCCTGCCGCCTTCTTCCTTGCTCAGAACGTATATCTGTGCCTCAAAGCTGGTGTGCGGAGTGATTGAACCAGGTGCAGCCAAAACTTGACCGCGCTCTACATCCGTTTTCTCTGCGCCACGGAGCAGAAGACCAACATTGTCGCCTGCCTGTGCATCGTCTAATAATTTGCGGAACATTTCCACACCAGTTACTACAAATTCTTTGGTATCGCCAAAGCCAACACGCTGAACCTTGTCGTTCACGGATACTTTGCCGCGCTCTATACGACCAGTGGCAACTGTGCCACGACCTGTTATTGCAAATACATCTTCTATGGGCATAAGGAATGGCTTGTCCACCTCGCGCTTGGGCTGGGGGATAAATTCATCGCAAGCCTTCATCAGTTCCATTATCTTTCCCTGTGCACCTGCATCGCCTTCAAGGGCTTTGAGCGCGGAGCCTCTGATTATAGGTGTTTTGTCTCCTGGGAACTCGTATTTGTTGAGAAGGTCGCGTATTTCCATTTCCACTAAATCTAATATTTCAGGGTCGTCAACCATGTCAACTTTGTTCATGAACACGACTATGGCGGGAACGCCTACCTGTCTTGCAAGCAGTATGTGCTCGCGGGTTTGGGGCATGGGTCCGTCTGTGGCAGCTACCACGAGTATTGCGCCGTCCATCTGTGCTGCGCCTGTCACCATGTTCTTGACATAATCGGCGTGGCCCGGGCAGTCAACGTGCGCGTAGTGCCTTGCTTCGCTCTGGTATTCTACGTGCGATGTGTTGATGGTGATGCCTCTGGCTTTTTCCTCGGGGGCGTTATCAATTTCGTCAAATTTCTTGGCACTTGCAAGACCTTTCGCGGCAAGCGTGGTGCAGATTGCGGCGGTTAGCGTGGTTTTGCCGTGGTCAACGTGACCTATGGTGCCTATGTTGCAGTGAGGCTTCGTGCGCTCAAATTTCTCTTTTGCCATAACACTTCTCCAAACAAACTTTTATTACTCTTCTTCCCAGAAGGTTGTTGCTTCTTTTTAAGGCTATGCCAAAAAGCAGAGGAAGCGTTACTCTTCAGCAGGGTAACCAAATATAGAAATGTTTTGCCGATTTGTCAAGGGTATTTTGCGATTTTGCCAACAACTGTATGCCAAATATGCGATTTTCACGTTTTTTTCACATATTTTCCAAATTTATAGCTATATTTATATAGTAAAACCTTAAACGAGGATATTTATGACAGACCGGGAATTAAAAGATTTAGTTGCCAGCTTTGCTGAAGATAGGAAGAATATTGCCGCTTTGCAGAAGGAAACCGACCGCCAATTGAGAGAAAACGCTAGGCAAATTGGCGGTATTAGCAACAGCAATGGAGAATTCGCAGAGGAATTCTTTTACAATTCGCTGAAAAAAACAATGACCTTCGCGGGTGTTCATTTTGAATATATAAGTGACAAATTTGCACGTGAAAAGAAAATGCCTGATAAAACAGAGGTAAGGGCGCAGTTTGATATTGTTATGCACAATGGCGATTCCATAGCTTTGATAGAAGCTAAGTACAAAACAGATGAAGACGATGTTAAAGAGCTTGTAGAAAAGAAAATCCCAAAATTCAGGTTTCTATACCCTGAATTCGCAAATTACAAAATATATTTGGGTATTGGCTCTTTGGTTCTCAAAGACAGGGTTGTCCAAGAAGCCAAAAAGCTCGGTATAGGTTTGATGAAGCAGCGCGGCGATGCTGTTGAGTATAAAACCGACTGGGTTAGGGTGTATTGAGCCTCATTATTTCGGTGCCTGGTAATCCGATTGCTTCATAGCGGTGAGCGTGTGGATATAGCGGTAGCCTGCTGGCAAAATTCTGAACCAGTGGGAATCGGCTCCACCGAAATACATAAAGACTACCACCATGCCATAATCCACATCTGCAAGATATGATAAGGGCGTAATGCTTGTGCCATCGGGAATTCCTACATTGCAACCACCGTCTCCTGTGTATGCGCCGCCTTCAAGCCTCGCGCACGGTTTTGCCCACGGCGCAGGTGCTGTTTTATCGGTGAAATATTTAAAGTAGGCATAACCGTCTGCTTGCAACTGGGTTCTGCTTCTACGGTCAGGAGTAGCAGGCAATACAGACCAATCTTCTTTGGTAGAGTAATTTAAGTAGTTTTTTGCATTGAAACCCCAGTCTCCTTTCTGAGTGACAACAAGAGTGACCTTGGATATTTTATCATCTTTAACGTCAAGACGAGCACCGAGGACATATTGCGGCTCGGAATTTGCTACAATGATTTCTGTAAATGTGGCACAAGAATCCACATCTATAAGGTTGCGATGGAAATCCACTTTGAGAGGTGTTTTCCAAAGACCTTCGCCAAAGGCAACTTCTTTGTCGTATGTCATTTTGCCACCGGAATATTTCTGTTTAGCATCGTGGTCGTTCTCATAATATTTGGCACCTGTGGCTAAAGGCAGTTTTGTATAGTCGCCAGCGGCAATGGCTGTCAAATAATTATTCACGGCAGCTTCCAAGCCCGCTCGGTTGCAACTGAGCGGTACTATTGGCATTACACCTGATGAACTGCTTGCCCCCACAGAACTGCTACTTGATCTTGCGGAACTACTTGACCTTGCAGAACTGCTTAAACCACAAGTAGTTAAACAGTTATCAGCTAAAGAACTGCTGCTTGACCTTGCAGAATTACTGCTACTAGATGTGGCTCTTGAACTGCTAGATGCTATTGCTATGGAACTGCTTGAATTAGCAGAATTGCTTGAACTAACTACGCTACTGCTAGATTCCGATTCTATTATGGAACTACTGCTTAAAACCTCTTCTGCGCTACTGCTAGACACAACCTCGGAACTGCTGCTAGGCTCATTTGGAGGAGGATTGTCCTTGGAACTTGAGCTAGGCACCGACAAAACATCGGAAGAGCTACTTATGTCGAAAAGACTGCTTGAACTAACTCCTAACACTTGCTCTAAATTGGAGTTACTACAAGAGAAAAACAAGAATATCGATGCAAAAGCAGCTAAGAAAAGCAACATTTTGGGCAAATATGTACGCATTTTCGGTACCTCCAGAGTAGTTTATCCAGAATAATATAGAAAATGCGTACTACTCCCTTCCGTTTTACTTATCTTTTATAACAAGCTCAACCCTGCGGTTTTTGGCTTTGCCTTCGTCTGTGCCGTTGTCTGCTACCGGTTTTGTTGCACCATAACCAACGGATTTCAAGCGTTTTTTGTCAACGCCTCTGGTCGTTAAGTATTTCACAACTTCGCTTGCCCTTTGCTCGCTCAATTTTTTATTGGCATCTGCCTTGCCAACGTTATCGGTATGACCTTCAACAATGACGGTAGCATCGGTTAGCAAATTTTTGAGTATGCCAGCAATTTCGGCAAGATTTTCCTTCAATTCCGGCTTCAATTCTGCCTTTCCGAACTCAAACAGAAGATCGCTCATTGAAAGAATGGTGCCTCTGGCATCTTTGTAAACGCTGATGGTTTTGCTGCGCAATGCGTCCAACTTCTTTTCTGCCTCTTCTTTTTGCTTGTTCAACAGATAATCCTTTTCGGCAAGGGCTCTTTTGCTGTCAAGGTGCATCTTCTCCATGCGATCGCGCTCGCTTCCGAGCTGTGAGTCAAGGGCAGTTATCAAAGAATCCTTCACACGAGCTACTTCTCTTTGAGCATCTATGTACCTTTGGAGCAAGGCTGTCTGTTCAAGCTGCATTGTGAAAAGTTTCACGGACAAATCGCATAACTTCAAGTCGTCTTCGTATTGTTTTCCTTGACGTTCTTTTTTTGGCACTTCTTCCAATGCGTGAATTCTCGTTTTCGCAATTGCCCATAGGCGAGCGGCTGCGGCATCGCGCGGTTGGCTTGCTACTTTGTCAAAAGCCTCACGGCAAGGGATTCTGACGTCTAAGGAAGAAACTACTGTTTGCGCAAACGAAATGCTTGCAGCACAGGCTAAAATGGCTAGTGTTTGTTTTTTCATAAAACCTCCTATTTAATCTTGCGTTCTGAAAGCAAAGCACGGTTAATTCTCAAAGTTTCAGTTGCTCTTGACAAACTGTCTTCTATGTTTTTCTTTTCTCTCTCAAGCAAAGAAATCTGCAGAAGCAAAATTGCTTCGTTTGCCTTGAGCAAAGCTTCGTCTGTATTTTTCTCCTCGTCTTTTTGCTTTCGCGCATCGGCAACCAAATTACTCGTTGAAATAGAAACCTCTGCACCATGGGTTCTCGCCACTTCTTGCAGAACTATAGCTTCTGTTACAGTAGATTCCACCATAGCATCAACTCTTTTGGATGCACTGCACGAGGCAAGTAAAGCCGCGCACAAGACCATAAATAAGATTTTTTTCACAAAAACCTCCTTTGTTTTTTTTGTTTATAGAAATATAGAAAAATTTTCGTTAATTGTCACTTACTATATTAAGACTATGCGCAATTTTTCATTTCTGAACCCAACAAAGCTCATTTTTGGCAAAAATACCATATCTGAGCTTGCAAAGGAAGTTCCTCAAGACTCCAGGGTGCTTTTAACCTATGGTGGAGGCTCTATAAAAAAGAATGGCGTTTACGAAAGTGCAAAAAAGGCCTTGGGGAGCAGGGTTGTTTTTGAATTTGGCGGCATAGAGCCAAACCCTCGCTACGAGACTTGCGTTAAAAGCCTTGAAATAATAAAAAAAGAAGGAATAGATTTTTTGCTCTCCGTGGGTGGAGGCTCTGTTTTAGATGGCACAAAGTTCATAGCACTGGCAGCAAAATACAACGGTGACTCTTGGGATTTTATGTGCGGCAAAGCAAAAACTCCAAACGAGGCACTGCCACTAGCAAGTGTGTTAACGCTACCAGCAACAGGTTCCGAAAGCAATGCCAACTTTGTTATCTCACGCGATTCTACACAAGAAAAATTCGGCGGATGGTCTGCGCTCATTTATCCTAAGTTCAGTATTTTAGATCCAGAAACCACTTTTACCCTGCCCGCAAAGCAAACGGCAAACGGCATAGTGGACACCTTTGTCCACACAATGGAGCAATATTTAACTTATCCGGAATATGCACCACTGCAAGATCGCTGGGCAGAATCAATTTTAACAACGCTTATAGAGCAAGGTCCAATTATCATTGAGCAACCAAACAACTACGAAGTTCGCGCAACCCTTATGTGGACAGCAACAATGGCTTTGAACGGCTTGATAAGCAGAGGCGTTCCCGAAGACTGGGCAACGCACGGCATAGGTCACGAACTAACCGCATTTTACGGAATAGACCACGGTCAAAGCCTAGCTGTTGTTATGCCGGGTCTTTGGCGCAATCAGTTTGAAAAAAAGAAAGCAAAACTGGCTCAATACGGCCACCGTGTTTGGGGGCTTCTCTCGCACAAGCGAGGGCAAGAAGGCCACGATGAAATAGCAGTACTCGCAATAGAAAAAACCGAGGAATTTTTTGAATCGCTCGGTGTTCCAACAAAGTTAAGCGGCTATGGAGTAAATGCAGCCGAAGCAGCGGAAAAAATTTCAAAGAGATTTGAAAGCCGCGGTTTGACAAGCGAGAAAGGACTTGGCGAAAATGCTTGCATTGGGCCAAAAGAGATTAAGGAAATTTTGGAATCACGCTAATTTTTACAAGGGGGCAATATGCTGGATTTATCTAAGAAATGGGTTTTTATCACAGGTGCCGCTCGTGGCATTGGCAAGCAAATGGCACTCGCATTTGCAAAGCAGGGAGCAAATTTAATTTTGCACAGCCGCAGCTTGGAGCACACAAAAGCTCTTGAAGCGGAAATAAAGGAAAGAGGCGTTGAGGTTTTTTCTGTTGCCGCCGAGCTTGGCAACGACAAAGAAAGGAAAAAACTTTTGGCAGAAATAGATTCAAAAAATCTGCGAATAGAGGTTGTTTGCAACAATGCCGGTTTGCAAACTCCTTACCGTGAAAACTATTGGGAAATGCACGAGCAAGACTATTTAACCAGTTTTCAGGTTAATACCATAGCTCCGATTTTCATAAGTTGCCATTTTTTACCGAAGATGTTGCTCGCTGGTTTTGGCAGGGTAATTTGCACAACAAGCGGGATAACAGGGGAACCTGAGCAAATGGCTTATGCCGCAGGCAAAGCCGCACTTGACAAATTTGTTAAAGATA
>CAZIMU010000109.1:0-6473 GCA_964540355.1 uncultured Fibrobacteraceae bacterium
TGGATGGCAGAAAATTTAAACTATAAAACTGGAAAATCTTGGTGCTATGAAAACGATGATTACAATTGCAATATGTATGGGCACTTATACGATTGGAACACCGCAATTAAAGCGTGCCCAAACGGTTGGCATTTACCAACGCGGCGCGAATGGAGCGAAATATCAATAGATGAATTTTCACCAATGCTTGGTGGAAGTTTAAGCGGTGAATATAAACATATAGTGTCAGCAGATGAATACAAATTCTTGGATAAAGAAATATCTGGAAACTGGTGGGGCATAGCAGAGTATGGAATTAACGATGCATATACTTGGCATATTAAGGCAAATGAAAATAATTTTGATGAAAAAATCACAGATAAATCCGTTGGCTATTCGGTTCGCTGCGTTCAGAATATTCCTAAAACCGGCAAAACAAACGATGTGAGCCAATACAAAACAGCCAAAATAGGCAATAAAGTTTGGATGGCAGAAAATATGAATTACAAAACAGCTATAGGTAATTCTTGGTGTTTTGAAGATGATGATTTTTATTGCAAAAAATACGGGCGTTTATACGACTGGACCACCGCATCTAAGGTATGCCCTAACGGTTGGCATTTGCCTAGCGACTCAGAATGGAATGAATTAGAAAAATCTGCGGGCAAAGGTCTTGCGGCTGCTGCCATTTCTGCTTTGAAAGGCGGTTTTCGCGACAACGATGCGCACGAATATACTTTGGAACTGCAAAGAAGCGGAGAGAAAATAGGCCGCTGGCGCAATTTAGAAGAAAATGGTTTATGGTGGACATCCACAACATTTGAGGCTACAGGTTCTGCTCAGGCTCGGAGTTTATCGCCTTCTGGAGGTTTTTCCAGTACCTTGAAAGATAAATCTGCGGGTCTCTCAGTTCTTTGCGTACAAAACCCTCCAGTTAAAAAGATCAACAAAATATTCACAGATACTCGTAATAGCAAACAGTACAACGTGATTAAAGTAAACAATACAATGTGGATGACAGAAAATTTAAATTACAATGCAAAAGGCAGTTTATGCTATGAAAATAAACCTGAAAATTGCAATAAATATGGGCGGCTTTACGACTGGGATATAGCTCAAACAGTTTGCCCTTCCCCTTGGAGACTGTCTAGCCACAATGATTGGATAAGTTTGATAGAGAGTTCGGGCGGTATTTCTGCTGGTAAAAAACTCAAATCAAAACAAAATTGGAATGGAGAAGACAGTTATGGTTTTTCTGCATTGCCTAGCGGTTTTACCAAATCTCAGGGGTTTACAGAAAGAGGCGAAAAGGGATATTGGTGGACAAGTGATGCGAGCAACAGCTCTTATGGCAAATACAAATATATGAGTTCAGATCTAGATGGCATATATCATTCCGAATATTCCAAGTCAGTTGGGCTTTCAGTTCGCTGCGTAATGGATTGCGGGGACTTTAATTGCGTGATGGAATAAAAGCCTTGCTTATGCTCAAAACCTCATTCATTTTTTCCTTGACATTTGGTTTGCTTGGGAGAATTTCCAAAAGGGAATATAGCGTTATGGCGAGTTTGCCTGCAAATGTTATGGCGTTTCCACTTATTGGCGGCGGTGCTTCAATTTTTTCGGGCTTGGGAGCCTCTCTAAAGAAAATTATTTTCTCTGGATTCACTAATTCTATTTCTTTGCTGAGCATTTCTTTTAAAATATTCTTTTCCCTTGGCAAAGCGGTATCATCGCATTTCAAAAAGAAAGATATAGCGCATTTATTCAAATCTATTTCAAGTTTTTTGAACAATCTATCCAAAATATCCTTAGCCTCTGCCGTTAATTCAAGCGGTGACGGAAAAATCAAAAGATAAGGCACATTTGTTTTTATTTTCGGAACACAAAAACTTAGAAGACGCATACCCTTAGTATATATAGAATGTCCCTTCAAAGCCTCATAAAAATCCTTAGGATTATTCGTTTGTTTCCACAACAAATCATCATCCTTCTTTGCAACTTCCAAAACGGGCTTCTGCACAACCTCCAAAACCGGCTTCGGCAAATCAGAAGAATCGGGAGAATCGGAAAATCGGGAGAATCGGGGTTCAGACAATGGCAACACCACCTCAAAGCTACCCAATTCGCCTTGAGCCATGAGATATGTATGTAAAGGAGATGCGTTCATATTAAATCCCAAAATTTCCCTCTATTCCAAATTGCAAATAAAATCCCATTCCCTTTGCCATAAATGGAACAATATTAAAACCGTTTGTTGAATCTCCGTCTTCATCTCGCACAACAACAGAACGTTCTCTTGCATTTTCTCCACCCAAAAAGCGCAAGGCTTTTATGTCTAACGGTGCGAATATATTATCTGCTTCAATAAAAAAACGCACATTTTCGAGAAAGATTATTCTAGCTTTTGATTTTAAGTCCAAGTTAAGGCGAATATCTGTGCGAAAGAGGGAAGCTGTTTCGTCTGAGGGTTTTATTTGTCTTTTCCCTTTAATTTCTTCTCCATTTTCTATGCGTGATGGAGTTATTTCCCATTCATAAAGTGGTCTGTCTAAAGCTGCACGGTGGCTAATAATCATAGATAAAAGGGAGTCGCTTCTTGGATAAATTCTCAAATGCGAAACCATATCTAGGCGTGAATTTGCCTGCCAGGGGAGAGAACCGTCTGGAAGCTCGTATTTGCCTTGTACGTGTGAGATATTGCTTTGAAATGCCAATTTGTGCAAGGTGTGAAAATCAAAAGTTATTTGGCTTCCGCCCACCCACCCAAAATTAACTTTTTGAAGTTCTTTATAATATTCATAAGCTCGTGGAGTTGGCAAAATAGGGTCTGGATAATAGCGCCCAAATCCATGCGCAGAAATTTTTAATCGCCCCAAAGAATATCTCGCTCCAGCCTTAACCGCTGCTCCGCTGTTCAATTTCTCGTCCCAGTCGCTACGCCAGGCAACATTTCCAAAAACGGCAATATCTTTGCCAGCCCCTTTTTCTATATCAAAAGAAGCAAGCGGGGCTATTTGATTTGAAGAAAGCGAAAACACTCCGCCAGCTCCAAATACGCTTTGAACTGAATTTGCATTATTTCCATCTGCAATTGCATAATGAGCATTTGCCTGAAACACATTATCACTTGAAGTTTCCTCATTCTCCTTGCCAAAATCCGGCCATTTTTTTGAAATGCTGTGAAAGTCATACAAAAAGGCAAAACCTAAATTAGATGTTTGTTCCCAAGAAATTCCAACACTAGCGGTTAAATGTGATTTTTCGTAGCCGTCTATGAAATTCCAAAATTCTGCAAATTCTGGTTCAGACAATTTTCTAAAAGCCGAAGTATCTCTTAGAGAATCGGAGGTTTGTTTTGAAATAACTCCAGCATAAATATTTGTTCCACCCAAGGTTTTATATTCCGCAAAAGTCAAACCATAAAACTGAGAGCCTTGTATTATTGTGGATGTATCTTGGCGAATGGAATATTCATCATTTGAGTAAAGCCCAGTTATTGCCCAAGAATTGTGCGAGGAATCTCTGCCAAAAAACCTTCCGTATAAATCCGCCGAAAAGATGGAAAAAGAATTACTATCTTTGGAGCATCTATCGCAGCTTTCATTTGTTCTTTTAAACTCTGTGAAAAATTTTTCTCCCATATTTTTTAGCATTGAAGGATCTAAATATCTTGCGCTAAAAGCAAAGCCGTCCCAAAAGAGCCAAGGTCCTTCCATATAAATCTCACGCAGGGTTGTTCCAAGCGAAATATCAGTTTTAAAAGTGCTTGCATTTCTCTGTTCAAATTGAATTGAACCAGCAAGCCCTTGATTAAATGGATTTTCTCCATAATGCTCGCTTATGTTTATGTTTTGAATGGCGTGCGGGTTTATCACCGATAAATTGCCAGGGAACCCAATATCCAAGTGCCGCATATTTGGTATTCTGAAATCCCCAAGATGGTAGGCAATTTCTTCGGAGCGGCTTCCATCATAAAACAGATTGCTGGAAAAATCCATTTGTCCAGAGATTCCGGGTATTTGGCTCAAATGCTCGGTTAAATCAAAGCGAAGCCCAGCCGCATCTTCTAGCTTTTGCACAGAAACAACACGCGGATTTTGCCACGCGCTGCCACCGCCAACAACGGTTGCGCTTCCCAAGTGCTTTGCATTTGAGCGCATACTAACAACAACATCAAGTAAGTCTCCATAGTCCTGCATTTCCACTATGGTGCTGTCAAAACCATTTTTTTTGAAAATCAAAACGGCATTTCTGCTATCAAGCTCAAATTCAAATCTGCCTTTATCATCGCTTTGCCCAAGAGCTTTCCCAGAGAGGTATGAAATATATGCGAATGGAATAGTATTATCGGCAGATTCTTCCACCACCACGCCTCTAACAGGGGTGGCATACGAAGATGCTATAAGGAATAATAAAATAAAAAATATCAAATGCACGTATAAAAAAATTAGTAAATTCATAATGGTATGAATCCTGCCAAACTCTACAAAAAACTCTTTTCTCTCTATGGTGCCCAAGGGTGGTGGCCTGTGCGCAGCGAATTCAAAGGCAGGGGTTATCACCCCGGTGAATTTAGCTTGCCAAAAACGAGAAAAGGCAAATTTGAAGTTTGCATGGGTGCAATTTTAACACAAAATACCGCTTGGACTCAAGTGGAAAAAGCCCTGATAAACCTCTTTGCCGCAAAAATAAACACTCCCGAAAAAATCCTTGAAACAGATAGCGAAACAATCGCAACCCTAATAAGCCCAGCTGGTTACAGAAATCAGAAAACCAAATACCTAAAAAACATAGCAGAATGGTTTAAAGAAATATATACCTCATACCCCATACCCTATACCCAAGAACTTAGAGATGAACTGCTAAAAGTCAAAGGCGTTGGCAGGGAAACCGCAGATTCCATTTTGCTTTACGCTTTTTTTATGCCCACTTTTGTAATAGACACATACACAAAAAGAGCTCTTGCCGCTCTGAAAATCTTTGACGAAAAAACTCCTTACGAAACTTTGCGTTTATGGTTTATGGAGAATTTAGAGTTATCTGTGCCGCTATTTCAAGAATATCACGCTTTATTTGTGGAACACGGAAAGAGGAAGCCTTGATAATTACTATATTATCCCCCATGAAAATAATCTCATTAATTTTTTTGTTAGCCTTTTCCGCTTATGCTCAGTTGCTTTCTGGTAGTAATATTCCTGCAATTAAAGTTGGGAGCGCAAGCATTAGCCCCGGTAAAATAGACAGCCTCACAAAGCAGCTCGCTCAGGCTCAAGCTCCGGGGCAAAACCTCCCACCCGAAACAATGACCCAGCTTCGCTGGGCGGTTATAGATAACCTTGTGGGGCAAGAGCTTTTAAAGGCAGAAATAACAAAGCAGGGCTTAAAAGCAGATGCCAAAAAAACAGATAGCCTCATTGCGATATTCAAAAAACAGTTTCCAAGCGAAGCTATTTTTAAGCAAGAACTCAAAAAGAGCGGCTCAACCGAGGTAGAATTCAAGCAAAAAATAGAAAACCAATTGCTGGCAGACCAAATTTTGGAGAAAAAAATTCCATATCCAAAAGACCCTACGGCTCAAGATAAAAAGAATTATTGGGAAAAACATAAAGGCGAGGTTATATTAAGCGATTCCATAGCCGGTGCGCGCATAGTTTTAAACATAGCCAAAGGTGAAAGTGCTCAGGCAACCCAAGACAAAAAAGATATATTGAAAGGCTATGCAGCACAAGTTCGCACAAAAAAAGCCAACTTCGCAGCACTTGCAGCCCAAGTTAGCGAAGACCCTAGTGCTAAAAAAGACGGTGGCGTTATGGCAAGATTCTTGCCAAAAGACCAAGGAACTGAATTTGTAAATGCAGTTAAAACCTTGAAAGTAGGGGATATCAGCGAGCCTTTTGTGCAAGGCGGAAACAAAGTTGTGATATTTATGTTATCCGAAAGAAACGATGGCAAATTTGAAAGCTATGAATATCAAATAGATTATATTTTGCGTGTTGAAGCAGAACGCTCTCGTCAACTTGCAATAAAAAGCTATCTCGACCAATTGGCAAAATCATATAAAGTCCAGTATTTAAACAAAGATTATATGCCACCAGATGCTATTGGGCAGTGATGTGCTTAATAAGGTGTATATCGCAAAATGGTGTTTTTGGTCTCCAGGGGAGAACAGCACGGAGTCTCCGCCTTTGCCTTTTGTTTCACCTATGCTCAGAAGGCGTTTAAGCCAGCTTTCCCGTATGGTGCTATATGCTGTACACGAGGTTTCGCAGGGTAAGCAGCAAGTGAAAATTTCTTTTTCTTCTGAGTATGGAGAAATCACGCATCAATTGAAAATTTCCGAAGAAATTTTAGAGAATGAAAAAATATCTCCAGCTAAATTCAGCAATTCAGTTTTTAATGCGCCAGTAGCAATGGCAACCATAGCAGAGAAAAATATGCAAGGATATTCTGCAATATGCTCTGGCAAAAATTCTTTTTATTACGGGCTTTGC
>CAZIMU010000110.1:0-6455 GCA_964540355.1 uncultured Fibrobacteraceae bacterium
TTTTATATCAAATATATACGAAAGCTGAATGAGTTAATCAGCGTTTACTATATTACCTTTATGTTATCACGCAAAATACCCTTATTTCTTGCGGTACTTTCATTTGTATCGCTTTTTGGTGCGGCCTGTTATATGCAGCCCACTGCTTTTCAAACTATACCTATGACGAACCCGAATGCGACAGTTGCATTCTTTGGTGAGACTCATAACACTAGCCGTGATATGAGGCATGAATATGCGTATGCCATGCAAAAAGCGGGATATTACAATTTTGTTTTGGAAAATTTTTCAGACCAACAGTTGGATAATCCTGTTGAGATTCGTTTGGATTATAGCGAAGAAAAGGGATCCTTCACCGGAATTCCCACTCAGGTTATAAAAGCAGAATTTTTGAAAAACGGTTCTTCTTGGTTCAAACTCACATTAAAGGAATACAGCGACAAGCTGAACTTGAACCCACGTGACAAAATCGCAGAAAAGAAATATCGCCAAAAAATTCTTTTGGAAAGATTTATGGAAGAAGTGAAAAGGGTAAAATCTGAAGAGCCTTTAGAAAAGCGCGAGGGATAGTGCCTAACTATGCAGCAGTCGCCGAAATTTGCATACCTAACACAACTTTGGATAGTTTGTCTTATGGCGTAGATGAAAATGTTAAAAAAGGTTCGGTTGTTTGGGTATCTTTGAGAGGGCGCAAAAAACCATTGCTCGCTCTTGCTCTGAATGTTCACAAAAATTTTCCAAACTTTGAACTAAAGCCTGCAATAGCACATGAATCTGGTTATGTATTCTCTGAACCTTATATAGAAAAACTTTTGTGGTGCGCTAATTATTATATGTGTTCCACAGGCGAAGCATTAACGGCATTTTTGCCAAAAGAATTGGAAAAATATTTATGCACCCGCCCTTAACACACGAACAACAAAACGCCGTTGATGTGCTAAGTGATATGCTGCAAGCGAATGGATTTAGGGGTGCTTTGCTGCACGGGGTAACGGGTTCAGGCAAAACACGTGTTTATTTAGAAATGGTGCGCAAAGCACTTGATTTTGGAATGAAAACCCTTATACTTGTTCCAGAAATAAATTTAACTCCGCAAACTAGAAAACGATTTGAAGATTTTTTAGGTTACGAAATTTTGGTTTTACATTCCGCACTGGGAGCGCGTGAAAAACGCGAGGCTTGGAAAAAATTGTTGAATACAAGCCCAAATGTTTTGATGGGCACACGTTCTGCAATTCTCGCGCCTTTTGAACCTCAGCTAATAATAATAGACGAGGAACACGATTCTTCTTACAAACAGCAAGACGCTGTCCCACGCTACAATGTTAAGGAAATGGCTTTTCACATTGCGCACAAATACAGCGCTCTTGTGGTTTTGGGTTCTGCAACTCCTTCGCTTGAAACATACAGCAACGCAAAAAACGGCAATCTCAAACTTATAGAAATGAATGAACGCCCAGGTGGTCTCCCGCTCCCGCAAGTGCTTATAACCGATATGAAGGAGCAGAGAAAAAAGCAAGACAAAGATTTGATGCTCTCACCAGTTTTGCGCGATGCCCTTTCCCAAACCATTTCCGAAGGCAACCAAGCGATAATCTTGCTTAACCGTAGGGGATATAGCGCAAACAGAATTTGCGAGGAATGTGGAGAATCTTTGGAATGTAAAGACTGCAACGTAACCTTAGTTTATCACAAGCAATACGGCAAACTCTTATGCCACTATTGCGGTAAACTTTACCCCTCCGACACTCCCTGCAAATGCGGTTCAAAAAAATTCACATTCTGGGGCAGCGGCATAGAAAAAGCCGAGGAAGAAATCAAGGAATGGCTGCCAAATGCAAAAATAATTCGCATGGATTCCGATACCACAGGCAGGCTCGGAGCAACAGAAAAGCTCTTGCAAAAATTCAGGAACAAAGAGGGCAATATTCTTTTGGGAACCCAAATGGTGGCAAAAGGTCACGATTTTCCAAGCGTCTCTTTAGTTGGCGTACTATGCGCAGACATAGGGAGTTCCGTTCCAGATTTTCGTGCAAACGAGAGATATTTTCAGCTTTTAACGCAGGTAGCAGGCAGAGCGGGGCGTTTCCTAAAAAATTCCAAAGTGATAATCCAAACATTCTGCCCCGAAAACCCCGTTATGCAATTTGCCATAACCCACAATTACAAAGGCTTTGCCGCCCGCGAACTTGCCGACAGGAAAGAGGCCTTTTACCCACCATTCTGCAAAATATCGCAAATAAAAATACAAGGAAAAAACAAAACCAAGGTAGAAAATGCAGCATCTACCGTAGGGGCAACCTTACGTGGCTGCCCCTACAACCCAACAATCCTAGGCCCAACAGAACCATATATTTCGCGTGTGCAAAAAAAACACCGCATGGCGGTAACAATAAAAACCTTAGGCGCAGCAGACATGAAAAACGCAATTAAAAGCACCCTTGCAAATCCGACTGTTATGAAAGTTGTAAAAGGGGTGGAAGTGCGCGTGGACAGGGATTGTTGAAATAATTTTTACTATATTTACCCCAAAGGAGTGAAATAAAAATGAAACAAGTAGTGGGTGTTGGTGCAGCGTTGATAGATTTGATAGCTTCGGTTACCGAAGACTGGGTTGTTAGGCAAAAAAAGCCAAAAGGTGGCATGAACTCCGTGAATTGGGGGGAATTAGGGCATATTTTAGGTAATGTTGAAGATATTTCAATTATACCTGGCGGCTCTGCCAGCAACACTATGATTGGTTTAGCAAGGCTTGGAGGCAAGGCTCGTTTTGTGTGCAAAGTTGGCAATGACGATTTAGGCGACACATACTCCCTGAATCTCTATCGCAACGGAGTAGAGGGCTATATACGCAAAAGCTTAACCCCTACTGGTAGAGTGCTTTCTGCCGTTACTCCGGATGCACAGCGCACAATGTTTACGTTTTTGGGAGCATCTTCGGAGCTTCTCCCTGCTGAGGTTAGCGAAACACCTTTCCAAGGCGCAGATTTCCTCTATTTAGAAGGATATTTGGCATATAATCCATCCATACTTTTGCATTGTATTCATATAGCCAGGTCTAAGGGCTTGGAAGTAGTCTTTGATTGTGGCTCTTTTGGAGTTGTGCAAGATTGCCGCTTTATAATAGACAAACTCATAGAAGAACGCAGCATAGATGTTCTAATAGCAAATGAAGACGAAGCTCGCATATTGACAAGGGTAGAAGAAGACCTTGCTTGTATGGAGATGGCTAAAATGGCTAAAATAGCCGTTATTAAAATTGGCAAGAGAGGTTCCATCATAGGCTTGAAAGACGAAATAATAAGAGTAGATGCTTTTCAAGCCAAAGCCGTGGACACAACAGGGGCGGGCGACCTTTGGGCAGCGGGTTTTTTATATGGTTATTTAAACGACTGGCCCCTCGAAAAATGCGGAGAGCTTGCTTCCGCAGCAGCGGCCGAAGTTGTGCAGATTATGGGAACAACCATTCCAGACGAAGCTTACGAAAGGCTTTTTGGAATTCGTGATAAAATATCAAATAGTTTAAAATAATTGCTATATTCTCTCCTTTATGCGACAAAAAATTAGTTTCATACTTTTCGCATTGCTGCTATGCTCTATGAGTTTTGCTCAGGATGATATTTCTTCTCATGATAGTACTTATTATTACGGTCATAATGGTGGTGTTTTAGAATTGCAAAGTCCTGTACCAGTAGGGGTGTGGCTTAATGAGAAAGCCGTTGGCAGCACACCCTTCATCATGGAAGTGCCTAGTGGCTGGGCAGTTTATTCGCTGCGTTCTCCAGGCTATTGGCCAGAGTCTTATCTTGTGAATTTCAGCAGGGGAATGAAAATTTCGCATAATGTTGAGTTGAAAAAGAGTGAAATACCGATAATTGAAATTCCAGACGCATCACGTATAAGCGATTTGCGTACACTAGAGAAGATGTACGATAGCTTGGTTAAACCAAAATATTATGTGCCTGTGCCAGATTCTATTTGTTTGGCGCGTTTTGTTGAAGATTATCCACTCCCCATTTCTCCGCCAGATCCGCTTAACGAGAAATCTGTCTTGTATCACAATTATTTTGAAATTTACATAAAGGAAAGACAAAATTCTTTTAACGAATGGTATGAGCATTGCGCTGGTTCTATGCAAACAAATTTGGCATCGGTTTTTACCCGCATAGCAGAGCTTGGAAGCGAGCAGTTGAGCGGCTTTGTTCCCGTTGTTGCGGCAAATTTTGAATCCACTGGGCTTAACGGCTTAAGAGGCAATTTGGAACTTTATTTTCATTCGCCAGATTCTCGCGCCGAGGTTGCTTGGAAAGGCACGTGGGAGCACGATTTTTTAAGCGGATACGATTTGGTTAGAGCCTTAAGAGCAAGTGCGCCGCTCGCTAATGTTTTTTTAACAGCGCAAAACGAAACCGTTTGGATTCCAGTTGAGAACGGTTATACAAGACGCTATTACAAGTATTCTGAACTCAAGGTGTCTTGGAATGGCTTGTTGATTCCTTTGAAGGGTGAATTTATTTTGCCAGATTATATTCGTATTCGGCCAGAAGTCGCCAGATGGTTTGCTGATGGATCTCCAATAGAGATGTATGTTCCAGAAAAACCGATATACGCTGAACGCGCTAAAATTCCAGGAGGCATGTTCAAATACAAAGGCAGTGATATAGACATTAAGCCTTTCACCATTAACACAAGCCCAATAAATCAAGAATTGTACAAAGCCAAATGCGGCGAAAAGAATTTTGGCAAATACATAGGAGATTCTCTCCCTGCACATAGTGTTAATTGGAAAGAAGCGAACAAATGCTGCACCATGCTCGGCGGTGAACTTCCATCGGAAGCGCAATGGGAATATGCAGCAAGGGCTGGTTCACCATACCCGTATTACTGGGCACTTGGCGCAAACGCAAAAGATTATGCCGTGTTTGGCGAAAAAAAGCCTGTGGCCGTGCGTAGCAAAAATCCCAATGGCTGGGGGCTTTACGATATGTTTGGCAATGTTGCCGAATGGGTTAAAGACGATGGCTTTTGGTATGGCAAATACAAATTCCTAAAAGGCGGAAGTTACAAATCCGATGAAATAACCCTAAACATTGAAAACGCAGAAGAAGAAGATGCCCGCTATTGGGGACCTCACGTTGGATTCAGGTGCGTGTATGATGATTAGCTAAGAAAGTTTGTCTCTGAAAGATTCGTAGGAGAATTTTTTTACCAAGTTGAATTTATTGTCTTTCCAAATTCCTATGGAGGGATGTTTAACTCCGTTGAAAAATGTTGTTTTTACCATTGTGTAGTGCATCATATCTAGGAAAATTATTTTGGAGCCTATTTTCAATGGTTTGTCAAAAGAATAATCTCCAGCCACATCTCCTGCTAGGCAGGAGTTTCCGGCAAGTCTGTAAGTGTATGGCTTAATCCATATCATGTCGCTGTTCAAAACCATTGGGCGATATGGCATTTCCAAGCAGTCTGGCATGTGGGCAGTTATAGATACATCTAAAATGGCAATGTCTATCTCGTTGCGCACAATGTCTAAAACGGTGGATACCAGTTCACCGGTTTGCCATCCAACAGCTTCGCCTGGTTCAAGGATAACCTCTACTCCAGGGTATTTTTTGTGAAATTTATTTAGAATGTTTATGAGCCTTTCAACATCGTAATCCGCTCTTGTTATATGGTGGCCTCCGCCAAAATTCACCCATTTCATTTTTGGAATCCATTCGCCAAAACTGTAATATACCTTTTCCAAAACATCTTCCAGAGCATCTGCATTTTGTTCGCAAAGAGCATGAAAATGCAAGCCTTCAATACCATCCAAAAGTTCCGGTTTAAATTCCTGTCTTGTTACCCCAAGCCTGCTGTAGCGACCTGTAGGGTTGTATAAATCCACATCAACATTGGAATATTCGGGGTTTATTCTTATGCCTGCACTCACTTTCTTTTTTAAGGTTTCTTTTTTATATAAATTCCACTGAGAAAAGCTATTAAATGTTATGTGGCTTGCGTAGCTTAAAATTGTCTTGATTTCGTTTGCCATATATGCAGGAGCGCATACGTGCACTTCTTTTCCCATTTTTTGATGCGCGAGCAAAACCTCATTCAGGCTGCTAGCAGTAGCACCATTCAAATGTTTAGAGACAAGATGAAATGTTTTCCAAAAGCTAAAGCCTTTCAATGCGCATATCACCTTTGCATTTCCCTTTTTTTGCACCTTTGAGAGCATTTCCAAATTCCTCAAAAGCCGGCTCTCTTCAAGCACATAGCAAGGCGAAGGAACTGCGGAATAGTCTATCATATTTTAATATAAGTGTTTTGAGTTGGTGTGTTTTCTATGGCTTTTGATACAGAGTCTATGATTGAAGATGTATTTAGAGGCTCATTCAAAAGGTCCACATTGTTTATATCTATTATCAAAACTGGGCTTGTTTTGTAATGGAAAAAATAGCGGTCGTAAAGGG
>CAZIMU010000111.1:0-6417 GCA_964540355.1 uncultured Fibrobacteraceae bacterium
AAGTTAGCTTGCTCTGGTGGTCGCCTGTTACCGGAATGCAAGTTGGGTGAATTTGCGTGTAGCAGGGATTGGCAAACAATGCACCTTTTTTATGTGCGCGCCAAGCTGCTCCCACGTTTGAGCCTTTTGCGTTTGTGGAAAGATAAAACACGTTTCCATAACCGCCTGTTGCAAGACAAACGGCATCTGCTTCGTGACATTCCAATTCGCCAGAGATTAAGTTTCTGACTACAATGCCTCTTGCTCTGCCGCCCACAAGAACTATGTCCATCATTTCGCGGCGTGTAAACATTTTAACAGAACCTTTTGCAACTTGGCGCATCATAGACTGATAAGCACCGAGCAAAAGCTGCTGACCTGTTTGGCCACGGGCATAGAAGGTGCGGCTAACTTGCGCGCCGCCAAAGGAACGGTTGTCTAAAAGACCGCCGTATTCTCTGCCAAAGGGAACGCCTTGAGCCACGCAGTGGTTTATGATTAAGTTTGAACACTCTGCCAAGCGGTGAACGTTTGCTTCGCGAGCGCGGAAATCGCCGCCTTTAACGGTGTCGTAAAAGAGACGGTAAATTGAGTCGCCATCGTTTGGGTAGTTGTGCGCTGCATTTATGCCGCCTTGAGCTGCAATTGAATGTGCGCGGCGAGGGCTATCTTGAATGCAAAAACTCTTTACATTGTAGCCAAGTTCGCCAAGAGAGGCAGCAGCAGAGGCACCAGCGAGGCCAGTTCCAACAACTATCACTGTGAATTTGCGCTTGTTAGCCGGATTTACCAGTTTAAGCTCGAATTTGTGGCGTGTCCATTTTTCCGCAATTGGACCGCCCGGAATATTGGATTCTAATTTCATAGCTCGTCTCCTTCTGAATCTTCTTCCTGTGGTAGATTATCACCGTCTTGATGACGTTTTTTCTTATCCTTTCTGTGTTTTTCCTTGAATTTCATAAAATCTTCGGGTGAGGGTGGGTTTTCGCCACCAAAAGCTGGTCCTCTTCTTTCAACTATGAGGCTCGCTTTGTCTGGGTGTTTTGCGATTATATGGGCTTTTTTCTTTTGCTCCTCAATTGGTTGCTCGGAGAGAATTTTCAAAGCCTCTTGGTAGCTAGTTTTTTTTACCTGCTCAATAATTGCCTTTGCCTCTTCGCTTACGTTTACAACATAAAAAGAACAAGCTGCGGTTATTGCAAAGCCAGTTGCAACAACAACGCAATATGCAATGGCGAGCTTATCTATTATGGGAGTCCATTTTTGGTGATTTATGCCCATAGTTTGGAACGCACTGGAAATGGCATGCCACAGATGAAAGCCTAGCAGCACCATAAGCGTTATGTAAAACAAAGCAAATAATGGATTGCCCAAAACCTCAACGGTGGTGAGCCACATATCACGGACAACCTTGCCATCTGCAACTTCAGGGTTTATATAATAATAGTGTATTCCGTTGCGAACGGTTAAAATATGCCAAACAACAAAGGTCACAATGCAAAGTCCGGTCCAAATCATCCAAAATGTGGGGAACTGTTTTTTGCCTTTGCGGGTATCAACAGCATAACGAGCGGAACCACGAGCCTTGTAGTTCTGCAATTTTAGCGTTATTGCCAAGTACAGATGTATTATGAAAATCACAGCCAAACCGCTCTCAACGGTGTATAAGAACAGCTTGGATTTGGTTAAAAGCGCGGAATACGTATTGTATGACGCTTGAGCATCTGCCGCAGAGGGCAAGAGCAGTTGAAGGTTGCCAGCCATGTGACCCAGCAAGAAAAGCACCAGAACACAACCAGTAGCACCCATAATCTGCTTCTTTCCTATGGAAGAAGTGATGTATGTTAAAAGCCATTTCATTTGTAAAATCTCCTAAAAACTAATAATCGGAAGTAAATATAGTAAAATTTAGCAGGTATATCCGCTTTTTTCCACTTCTAGGGCAAGCTCCGAGCCTCCACTCCTAGCTATTTTGCCATTTATCAAAATATGCACAAATTGCGGTTTTGCATAATCCAGCAGGCGTTGGTAGTGCGTAATTAGAACAACAGAACGCTCTGCATTCATCAAATTGTTTATCCCGTTAGCCACAATTCTAAGAGCATCCACATCCAGCCCAGAATCCGTTTCGTCTAAAAAAGAGAGTGCTGGCTCTAAAATTGCCATTTGCAAAATTTCGTTTCTCTTTTTTTCGCCTCCGCTAAAACCCTCATTTAAACCACGCTCCTTGTAGCGAGAGTCCATTTTCAAAAGCTGCATAGCGCTCGCCATTTTTTCTTTGAATTCATTTTCGCTAAGTTTAGGCAAATTGAGAGCCTTGTGCTTTGCATCTATGGCCGCTCTTAAAAACTCCTCGTTGCCAAGCCCTGCTATTTCCAATGGATATTGAAACCCTATGAAGAATCCTGAATTTGCCCGCTCCGAGACAGAAAGCTCAAGTAAATTTTTGCCAAAAAATTCCACGCTGCCATTCGTTACCTTGTAGCCAGGATGCCCAGCTATAACCTTGGAAAGCGTACTTTTGCCCGCACCATTCGGACCCATAATGGCGTGGATTTCTCCTTTGCCAATGGACAAGTCCAATCCTTTCAGAATCTCTGTGCCATCTGCCAAAGAAGCGTGCAAATTTTTTATTTGAAACATTGAGTGGAAATTTAGAAAATTTTAGTGATAAATATAATATGTTAAAAAAAATGAAAAAACTTAACATATTCCAAAAATATGTATCATTTTGATATATATTCCCAAAATATGTTAAAAAAAATGAAAAAACTTAACATATTCCAAAAATGTGTATCATTTTGATATATGTTCCCAAAATATGTTAAAAAAAATGAAAAAACTTAACATAAAATATCTAATTTACTAGATATGCCAAAAAATATAAAAACCGAAATTGAGCAAAATACCTCAAATTATGCTCCAAATAACGATTTGGCTCTTTTACCACCATCTGCGGATATAGAAACAAAAGCCATTTTAAGAAAAGCTATTGCTGCTAATCGTGCCCTAGCAGACCTTAAAAACAAAGCAGATCATTTAACTAATCAGGATATTTTGATTTCTAACATAGTTTTGACCGAGGCCCGCGATAGTTCGGAAATTGAAAATATTGTGACAACCGCCGATTCATTGTACAAAGCCAGCGTAACCCCTGAAATTCAACTAGATGCCAATACCAAGGAAGTTCGCAGCTATAACCGAGCCTTGTGGCGAGGTATGAAAATGATAAGCGAGCGCCCTCTTTCCACAAATATTTTCATAAATATCGTGCAAGAAATAAAAAAAGATACTGCTGGAATTCGCGCTATTCCGGGCACGGTTCTAAAAAATCCAGTTACAGGAGAAATTGTTTATACTCCGCCAAACGGCGAAAACGTTATTCGCGATAAATTGAAAAATTTGGAAGATTTTTTACATCTGCCACAATACGATGAAATTGACCCCCTAATAAAATTAGCTGTTATGCACTATCAATTTGAAGCTATACATCCGTTTGCAGACGGCAATGGGCGCACGGGGCGCATTATAAATATTCTTTGGCTGGTACAGGAAAAATTATTGAACCGCCCTATTTTATTCTTGTCAAAATATTTTCTGGGTCACAAGGAGGAATATTACAGTGGCTTAAGAAAAGTAACTTCAGATGGCGAATGGGAAAAATGGATTTTGTACGTGCTGGATGCAGTTGAACAAACAGCTCGCGATACTGGTGAATTGATAGATAAAATCATAACTGCGCGCAAGGTATGCAAAGACGAATTGCAAACTTATTTTCCAAAGATATATTCTTTGGATTTGGTTGAAACAATTTTTTCCGCGCCGTATTTCAGAATGGAAGATTATTTGCAAAAAAATCCGACCATCAGCCGCCAAACAGTATCAAGGCATTTACACCTGCTTTGCAGCCCTTATAAGCGAACAGACAATACAACAGCACAAATACTAAAAATCTACCGCCAAGGCAGGGAGAATATATTTTTCAATCAGTCAATGTTTGAGATTTTGAGTGATAGGTAATTTTCTACCTTACCCCCAATATGAGTTCTTCCGCAAATATGAAGTATAGCGAAGCTGTTAAAAGGCTGGAAGAAATATTGGAAAATGTTGATCGCTCCAATGTGGGTATAGACGAGCTTGCTGATTTGGTAAAAGAGGCTTCTGATTTAATAAAAACCTGCCGTAGCATACTAACAAGCACAGAACGGAATGTACAGGAATCTTTGGAAAATTTAGAAGCAACTACTTAAAAATTTCTAAATTACTCTACCTGCTTATGCGAATATTTACGTTGTTGTTGCTTTTATTCTTTGTTTCTTCTTATGCTTATTTTGGAAAGAAGAACGAAGCGCAGGACGTATTTGGATGGGCTATGCTTTTGCAAAGCCCGCGTACAGTGTCGTTTGAAGGTGCTGGCTCTGCACTTCAAACTTTGGATTTTGGGGCAGCCATAATGAACCCAGCCTTATTGCAAGGGATTGGCTATGGAGCAGGCATTTCTGGGCAAAGCGGAGATTTGGCAGACTGGCAGGGAATAGCGGTTTTTTCGCACCCCTTTTCAATAGGTGAAACAGAAGGAAGAATACAGCATACTTATGGAGTTGTTGATAACGGCGAGGTTGAAAATCTAGATTCAGATGCCAAAGCAGACGGCTATAGCCATCCTATTGCCCAGTATTATGCCATAACAGCAGCATTTCCGCTCACGCATTTTAAGTTTGGAATAACAGGCAGATACTTGTGGCAAAGGTTATCAGAATCCGAAAATGCGCAGGTAGGTATGGGGCTTGCAATGGACTGGGGATTTTTATGGAATTCAAACTCTGCGCGTTATGGCTTTGGATTTATAGGGCGGCATTTGGGGCGACAAATTAGGCCATTCGTGAAAGGCGGTGTTAATGGCTATGCCCTTGCATCTGAACTTTCAGTTAGCTCATTCTGGCGTTTAGACCAAAACTTTGTGTGGCTTTTTGAATGTGCCGCTCCACGCTATTCGCCAGCAGCTGGCAAACTAGGATTGGAATATCGCTTTTCTGAATCTGTGTTTGCGAGAGCTGGTATGCAAAGAGACCTTATAGATGTTGCTCGCTTTACGCGTTCCATTTTTGATAAAAGCGAAAAATCGCCTAGGGCAGGTTACTACCGTTTGTTCTCGGCAGGTGCTGGCTACAGAATTAAAAATTTTGCATTGGATTATTCTTATAGTATGTTAATTGAAGGTCAAGGAAGCGAGCATAGGTTTGGATTAAACGGAGCATTTTAGCAAATGTATTCAGAATTTTACAACGAGAAAAACGAGTACTTCTCAATAATAGCGGTTTCGCTCATATTCCATTTTGCTGTTGTAGCTTCATTGCTAGTGGCAGTATGGCTTAGACCTGCAAAAGAACAACCGCCTCCCATACCTTTTTTTGAAATGGTAAATTTAGCACCACCACCGGCTCCATCAAAGCCTGCTCCCAAGCCTCCAGAACCAGTTGCAGAGCCAATTGCAGAACCTGAGCCTGTAATCAAACCAGAATTAAAGCCTGAGCCCAAACCAGTACCTGTACCTGTTGCCAAACCAGAACCCAAGCCTAAAACGGAAGCTAAATCAGAACCA
This sequence comes from uncultured Fibrobacteraceae bacterium, assembly GCA_964540355.1. Taxonomy (GTDB): domain Bacteria; phylum Fibrobacterota; class Fibrobacteria; order Fibrobacterales; family Fibrobacteraceae; genus Fibrimonas. The sequence goes on from CAZIMU010000111.1 coordinate 5,582, forward strand.
AAAAACGTTCCAGTAGAACCAGCTAAATCACATTCAATGGATATGGATTTGCCTTCCGACATAAAAAGCAAAGATATGGATATGCCAGCTTTGACAGTCCTTAGTGATGTGATTATGGATCCGCAAATGCAAGCCTTTATCAATACGCTTGTACAACTTTTATATCGAAATTTCAATCCGCCCGCAGGAACAGAAATTTCCAAAGGCACAAAATCTACCGTACAATTTGAAATAGCCAGAAATGGTGAAATTAGCGAAGTTAAACTGCGTTCATCTTCTGGAAGTGGAATATGGGACAGGCTTGCGGTAAGAGCAGTTCAAATAACAAAACCTCCCCCCTTGCCTCCTAGTTTCACAGCCGAAAATTTGATTTGTAAATTTGATTTTAAGGAAAAGTAATTTGCTAGATTTACATATACATTATGCAACAAATCAACATTAAATCCGTAAAAGACGGTATGGTTTTGGCGGAGCCCTTGAAAAATGCTCACGGGGGTGTTGTTTTGGGAAAAGGGGCGGTTTTAACAGAAGCTTTCGCAAATAGGCTCGCTCGTATGGGTTTTAATTCTGTTAACGTAGAAGGAGAACAGGGAGAAGCAAAAGAAAATACCTCTGATGCGCAAGCAGGAGATATTCAACAAATACCATTGGAAAAATTATTTGAAGGAAAACTTGATAGTGATTTTATGCAGGAAATTTACAAGGCCTTGTTGAGGTACAGAGAATCAAGTGGCAGACAATAACCGAATAGAATTTTTGGTAAAGAATATGGGCGAGCTGCCCACTATTCCCAGCGTGTATTTAACGGTAAACAAAATGTTGTCTGACCCGCACAC
>CAZIMU010000112.1:0-6280 GCA_964540355.1 uncultured Fibrobacteraceae bacterium
TTGCTCTGAATTCATCTCTGCGGTGGATAATCACCACTTCGCTTGCGAATTTGGCAAGATGTTCCGCCTCGCCCATTGCGGTATCTCCGCCGCCAACAACAGCAATGGTTTTATTTCTGAAAATGGGGAGAGCGCCATCGCACACAGCACAGGCAGAAATTCCCTTTTGCCAGTACTGCTTGCTGCCAGGAATGTTCAAAACTTTTGCAGTTGCTCCTGTTGCAACTATAACGCTTTTTGCCTCTACTTGCTCACCGCTTTCCAAGGTAAGCACAAAAGGCTTTTTTGCAAAATCAACAGAAGCAACCGTTTCTGTAACTATGCGAACAGAGTTTTTCAAAGACTGTTTGCGCATTTGCTCCATAAGCTCGGAGCCTAAAATTCCATCCGAAAAACCTGGGAAATTCTCGATGGTTTCGGTGGTGGTGAGCTGCCCCCCAGCGGCAATGCCTCCAGCCATAAAGCCCTCATACATAAGAGGCTCTCTTTTTGCCCTGCCCAAATAAATGGCTGCGGTATGACCCGCAGGCCCAGAGCCTACTATGACTACTTCTTCCATTTTGAAAACATAGTAATTTTTTTACTATATTTCCTGCACCTATGGATTTGAGAGAGAAATTGTCGCCCGTGCAGAGAATATCGGAATATTCTATTCGTTTTAGACTTATATGGATTCTCGTTGCGGTTGTGCTTTGTGCGGTAGCTTTGGTGCGCATAGATGGAGTTTTAGGTTCACTTGTGATTTTGGCAACCCAAACCTTGGATATTTTGCATAAATTCGTGATAGGTGATTTTCATTCATTAACTAGTAACTATGGAGCTATGTTTGCCATTTTTGCCCTGTTTCTTTTCAGGTGGAAATTTTTTGGTTTTAAATGCTCTTTGCTTTGGTTTTTCTTTTTGATTTTCAACTGCCTATTACTCACTGTCGTTGAAGAATTCAAAAATATAACGGAAATTCTTTTAGCCTGCATTTTTGTGATTGCTGTGACAAATTTCTTTTTTATACGCGGATTTGTTGCAAAATCTATGTTGCCTTTTATCCTTTTAGCTTATTCGCTTTCGGCTTGGTTATTATTTTTGAATGTTTCGAATTTGGCTTGGTTTGGATTTATTTCACTATTTTTTGCAGATGCCTTTCATTTTATCTCTACACTTAGTTATCAAATTCGCCGCGCAGAACACAAAAAAACCTTAAAGGGTGCAATAGTGCATAGCGTTCGCAAAACAATCCCAGTTAGCTTGCTTTCCATTATTCTGCTAATTATTTTGGATATAGTTTATTATTTTATGAAATTGCCATTGCTCGCTTCTGAAGATTTGCTGCACTCAATAATCATATATATTTGCTATGCTTTATGGATGCCATTTTTCACCGCGGCCATATTATCGTTTTGCCCTCTGGAAAACACATGCGAAAAAATCCAAAAGAAATCAAAATAATCAAAAGTCCAGCGGCTTTGCAAAAATTTTCAAAAAAAATGCGAGCTTTAGGAAAAAGCATTGGTTTGGTTCCAACTATGGGAGCCTTGCACGAGGGGCACGCTTCTCTTATTGAAATGTCTGCAAAAAACAACGATATCACCATTGTGAGCATTTTTGTGAATCCAACGCAATTCGGTGCAAACGAAGATTTTGCAATATATCCGCGCAGGCTCAAAGCCGATGCCAAAATATGCACCGAGGCAGGAGCAGATATTATTTTTGCGCCAAACTCGCAAGCCATGTACCCTTTGCCGCTCCAAACCTTTGTGTACAATCCAAGTCTTGAACACCTCTATTGCGGAAAATACCGTCCCGTGCATTTTGCGGGGGTTTTGAGCGTTGTGGCAAAACTATTCAACATATCCCTGCCGAGCAAAGCATATTTTGGCGAAAAAGATTTTCAGCAACTCCATTTAATAAAAAGAATGGTTCACGATTTGAATTTTCCCATTAAAATCATAGGCGCAAAAACAATAAGAGAAAAAAGCGGCCTTGCAATATCCAGCAGAAACGAATACATGACCCAAAAAGAAAAAACAGCCGCCAATTCAATATATGCAGGAATGATAACCGCAAAAAAATTTTGCAACCGTAGGGGCAGACCTACGTGTCTGTCCATTACGGTTGCAAAATTGAAAACCATAATTCAAAAAAAAATACAGCAGGCGGGTGGGAAAATTCAATATATTGAAATAGCAAACAAAAGCGATTTAATGCCTGCAAAAAAAATAATTCCCAAAAATACAGTTATTTTGTTAGCCTGCTATTTTGGCAAAACCAGATTGATAGACCATTTGGAGTTGTGATTCTTTAAAAATAATGCAAGCAACGAACATAAGCCTTATGCGGGCCTTTGGACTGGAAATTGTTTCGAATTTCTGTATCCGAAGAAATAATCATCCAATAGTACGCATCGGGTTTCGGATGCTGAGTATCTACCCACCACATGGCTACGCTATTTTTATTTTCCTTGTCGTCTGGACCTTCGGAGAAACCATACGTATATTCATAATAATAGCCTCCTGGCAAAGCATTGAACCCATAACTATCCGTTCCGTTGCCGTTGAAGCTCCAGCCGCTTGTGGATTTGAGCCTATTGCCAGCAATGGAATCGCCACCAGCATAGTCAACCAATTCCTTCCAATCCTCATTTTTGGCAATGTAAAAATCTGGAGGGCATAGTGCTGGCCACATAACGCCTTGTTGGGGAGGGCAGCCTTCATCGGTATAGTTGCAAGTAGGAGGCAAACCCATTCCAGTTGCCCAATCATATAATATGCCATACGTGCTGCAATTGGAGGAATTTTCACCGTAACATACACCTTTATTTAGCGGTTCCTTAGTCTCATATTTTAAGTTTTCTGCCAGCCATATTTGCCTGCCTATTTGAGCAATTTCATATTCCTTGCCATCACGGAAATCCTTTGTTTTGCCCACAATTTTTCCGTTTGCTTCACATTTCATGCCCACCAAAGGGTCTTTTATATATGTGTCTCCTTTACCTTCTTGCCTGCATCTCAGCAAACTGTTATCTACACAGGTTCCGCGTGTGGACTCAATTGAGCATTTCGGATACAACTTGTTTGCAAAACAACCTTTCTCATAAGGGTTATAAATTGCACCGTTGCACAGAGGATATAGCTGGTCTTTATCGCAGAAATTTTTTGTTTTGTCGTAAGGTGCTCCGTTGCAGCAAGTTCCTTTGCAAACAGCAACTTCGTTTGAACTGCTGCCATCGCTATTTTGAGAATTACTGGATGTTTCGTCAATTGTTTCTGAAGTACCACCATCACCAGGCGACGAATTTGAGTTGCCGTTTACCTGTCCGCAAGCTATGACAATTACCGCTATTGCAAAAATAGCCCAGCCGTATATTTGCCAAATTTTGAAAGGATTTCTCATATATAAAATATACAAAATAGATTTTCAATCTAGTTTTGCAGTCCGTCAATTTGACATGTTTTTGGATTTGAGGTGTAGCAATCGGGAAGTTTAGTTGTGGCTTTTGAATTGTATTTATCCGTAAAATATTTAGGACAAGGAACCTCAATCCACTCCACTTCAGGGTTGTCTGCTGCCATAAACCACTCCGCATGCCACAAGCAGCCATCTAAAAGATTCTTTGGTTTGCCATCAAACGCTTTATGGCATTTATCGCTAAGGCATTTTTGCCAAGTATCCAAAGTGAATCTATCGCTTGTTGTACCATATTTTGCTGCATCTTCGCCTGCTGGGAATATGCAGTCGCTCAACAAACCGCCCATTACGCGCCCTAATTGAGGAGGAAAGCTTCCTTTTGGTAAACCGATTTGCTCTGAAAAACAATCAAATGCGCCCAAACCGCCACCAGGAATCATAATGTCAAAATGGTTTTCACCAACAGTACCGGTATTGTTTGCCATCACAATCAAGGTTTTGCCTTTAAGCGCTCTATGAGTTACCCTAGGCTTGCTATCATAAGTCCAGTCATTGTTGAATTGCAATTGAGCGCATTTGCCGCAAGCGAGAGTTGTCTCTAGCGTGGCTGCGAATGCGTAAGCTAAGGTATCGTTTACTACGTGTGGAGCCATATCAAAACAGGTATAAGCGTGGCTTTCTTTTGGGAAATCCGGATGGTCGCTCACCCAGTCTTTGTAGGTTTGGCTTCTGGGCCAAGCTTGGTCTGCCTCTTTGGCACATGGCACCGCTGTGTAATATGTTCCCCACTCGTTGGAGCGTGGATTGAGGTAAATGAGCGGGATTTCACTGGTACCGTCTTTAGCACAAGCTCTGCTGATAATCCAAGGGTTTGGTTTTCCAATATTTCCTATAAAAGAGCAAGAAGGTCTGCAACCATCCCAATAGCGCGTTGTTACGCCTTTTTTAACTCCCTTTGCTCCCACCTCAAGGGGAGGAAAATAATCTTCATATAATACTTTGGAAGAACTGCTCCTAATCCCTCTAGTACTAGAACTAGAACTAGAACTGGAGCTATAAATTTCTTCGGAAGAACTGCTACTGGGAGGTAATTCCTGCTCAATAGAAGACGATGATAATGGTAACGATGACGATGACACATATATGCTTGAACTGCTGGGCACTACAACAATTACGGTAATGCTAGAGCTTGAACTGGAGGATTTTGGTTTTACGCTAGAACTAGATTCCTCGTGATCTCCCCAAAAGACGAGCTGTAAGTTAAGTTTGCCATCGCTGCATCCTAAAACAGCGAGCACCAAGGCTATGGTAAGCAAAAATAAGCGCATAAAATAAATATATAAAATTTTAGGCAATATATATGTATTTTTTACTATATTTAAACTAATATGTCTATTTCGAGCTATAAATTCCTGCTAATCCTGTTTATCCTGGGTATAGGTATAGGGATTCAGACATTCATTTCCTGTACTTTGCACTTTCCACCAGAGGGAATTGAAGCTGAAGCTACCAGCTCAAGCTCGGAAGAAAATTCATCATCTTCAAATTTAGCAGGTAGCATATCCTCGTCCAGCAAACAAAATGAACCTTCTAGCTCAAGCTCGGAAGAAAATCAAAATGAATATTCAAGTAGTTCGGATTCTGAGAGCAGTAGTTCTTCCGACAATGCGCTTTCAAGTTCAAGTGATATTCCATCATCTTCAAGCAGAGTTTCATCATCTTCAAGCAACATACCTTCGTCTTCTAGCCTTGCATTATTGTCAAGTTCAAGTATTTGCACGGCAAAAAACAATACCCAAACTAAGTATTGCTCCGGTGGCACAATGAAAGAATACGGTGAGATGACCGATGGATCGCAAACCTATAAAACAGTTGTGATTGGCAAGCAAACTTGGATGGCTGCCAATTTGAACTATACCCCAAGCTCTGGAAAATCCAAATGCTATGCTGAAGGCAATGGAAATGGCGGAGATACTTGGCTTGCACCCGACAAAGCAGCAGATCAGCCTAAAATCAAAGCCAACTGCGATAAATATGGCAGGCTATATGATTGGTGGGCTGCTAAAAAGGCTTGCCCAAGCGGCTGGCATTTGCCAGACACCTCGGAATGGAATACATTGAGGGGATTCATTGAAAAAGAAATTTGGGATAATTGGGAAGACGAAGATTTTGGCTGGGATGTTGGCACAAAATTAAAAGCCATTACGGGTTGGAAAGAAACTTCTACCTCAGATAAAGGCGTGGACAGCTACGGCTTTGGTGCCATTGGTAGTGGGTACTGCGTTTCTTGCGACAAACTTTCAGATGCGTCAGGATTTTACGAAGGTAGTGAAATGGAAGCTCATTGGTGGAGTGCCACTGGGTATGTCAATAAAAACGTAAACCCTATTGATACAACGCAAGCCTACAAAATCACAATAACTTACAATAAAAAAGTGCTCAGTCAAAAGGCTGAAAAAAAGGCAGATTATCTATATTCCGTGCGTTGCGTAAAGAATAATTAATAAAAAATAGGCTTTTCCCTTGACATAATTCAAAAAAATTACTATATTTCTAAGCCATTCTAATTTTTTAGAGGGAAAAGCTGCCCTTAGAGGCAGAAAGTTGTCCTTAAAGGCGGCTTGCTGTTTGGAAAGTAGAGAGAAAAACTTGGTAGATTAGAGAATTAATGCCATGCTCTGTTAATTCAGAGAATAAATTGATTTTAAAAAGTCAGCAAACTTATGAAGAGTTTGATCCTGGCTCAGAACGAACGCTGGTGGCGTGTCTGATGCATGCAAGTCGAGCGAGTCGGGGGCAACCCTAGGCGAGCGGCGGACGGGTGAGTAACGCGTGAGCAATCTGCCCCCTAGTTGGGAACAACCGGCCCAACGGCCGG
>CAZIMU010000113.1:0-6236 GCA_964540355.1 uncultured Fibrobacteraceae bacterium
AAAGCGAAACCGCCGTACACGGAATGACAGATTTCTTTTTGCTTTTGATGCTCGCTGGCGCAGGCGATGAACTGCAAGGCATAAAACGCGGCATAATGGAAATGTGCGATGGCATGGCTATAACAAAATGCGATGGTCAAAACATCACAAAGGCTCTCGCCGCTCGTAGCGAATATCAAAACGCATTGCACCTATTCCCAGCAACGCAAAACGGCTGGTCGCCAAAAGTGATAGCCACATCTGCTGTTACCAAAGAAGGGCTCTTAGAAGTTTGGCAAATGATAACTGAATTTGAAAACACCGTTAAACAAAACAATTGGTTTTTTCAGAACAGAAAAGAACAGCAAAAAAGCTGGATGGAAAACACAATACACGATAGTCTAATGTTTAACTTCTACAATCACCCCGATGTGCAAAAAGAACTCCCCTTGGCAGAGCAAGCTGTTTTGGAAGGCAGGGAAAGTCCGTTCAAGGCAGCGAACAGATTGCTCAGTTATTTCTCTCGTTGAATCTTTTGAAAATATAATCCCTATATGGGCATTTTGGCATATTGCTCTCTAAATAAGTTTTCATTTTTTCCCAAGGAACAAAGCCGCGGTCAACGGCTATCTCTTCCAAGCAAGCTATTTTAAGACCTTGTCTGGATTCCAAGGTATAAACAAAATTGCTCGCTTCTAAAAGAGATGCGTGTGTGCCTGTATCTAGCCAAGCCACTCCACGTCCTATTTTTTTCACAAACAGGGTTCCATCTTTCAAATACATTTTGTTTATGTCTGTTATTTCAAGCTCTCCTCTTGCGCTGGGTTTTAGAGACTTGGCTTTTTCCAAAACGGTTTTGTCGTAAACATACAAGCCAGGTACAGCGTAATTGCTTTTTGGCTTTGCAGGTTTTTCTTCTAAAGATAGGGCTTTGCCGTTTGCATCAAATTCAACAACGCCATAACGCTCAGGGTCGTTAACCGCATAACCCAATATGCGCGCACCTGTGAAATTTTTTGCATCTGCCATTATTCCATACAAATCAAAAGAACCGTAAAAAATATTATCGCCTAAAATCAATGTACATGCTTGGTCTTTAATAAAATCTTCTGCTATTAAAAAGGCCTGTGCTATGCCCTCAGGACGCGGTTGAGCGGCATATTGAATGTTTAAGCCCCATTGGTTTCCGTTGCCCAGCAGGGTTTCAAAGCGTGGCAAATCCACAGGTGTGCTTATCAGCAAAATATCTCTTATTCCGCCGAGCATAAGCGTGGAGAGAGGGTAGTAAACAATGGGCTTGTCGTACACGGGTTGAAGCTGTTTGCTTGCAACTGCGCTTAAAGGGTAAAGCCTAGAACCCGCACCTCCAGCTAAAAGAATTCCTTTCAATTTTTACCCGCTAACCTGCACATTAAATGTTTTTCCACCAACGCTAACGCCATAATTAACGGTGCCGCTAAGTGGTGCAAAAACCAGTGGAGATGCAGCTTGCGCAGCGGGTGCAGCAGCATGTGCTACGGCAGCCGGAGCGGCGGGTTTCTTTTTGGGAACGCTCACTCTAGCTTTTCCTTGCAAGAAATCCAAACCTTTGTTGCCACCCTTTGTTGCCATTGCGCCAATTATGAAAATATTTTCATCGGTTACGGGCAAATGGTTATCTTCCAAAACTTTTTTCGCTTTTGGAATACCGGGTTCCAAAACATCCAAGGGATTTCCGGTGAACACAGGTTTTTTCATTTGCTCGCTTGCAATTTTAACTATTTCCGGGTCTGGTTCTCTAGGTGTTTTGCCGAGGTAGCCAAGAACCATATTGCCATAGCCATCGGTCATTTTTTTCCAAGGGCCTTGAACTGTGTTTGCATAAGCCTGCTGAAAATAGAACTGAGAAACAGGGGTAACGCTTGAACCAAATCCGCCGCGAGCTACGCACTCTGCCATGTTTTTAATCACTTGCGGGTAAAGGTGGAATGTTTTAGTTTCGCGCATCATCAAGGTGTTTGCGGTTAAAGCACCGCCTGGCATTGGGCTAAAAATAACTTCGGGTTCAATGGCCAGAGCCTCAGGTGGAAAGTCGTATTCTTTGAAACATTCCTTGCTCACTTGGTTTGCTTCCATAATTTTTTCAACATCAATATCCAAAGTGTAGTCTGTGCCTTTTAAAGCGTGCCAAAGAGAAAGCAAATCGGGTTGCGCCGTTCCACCGCTAAGTGGTGATCTGCCACAGCAAACACCATCTGCGCCGCCTTCAATAGCAGCCACATATTGGGCAATGCCTGTTCCGCAGGTATCGTGAGAGTGTATGCGAAGCTCCACTTTGTCGCCAAGGAGTTTGCGCGCCTGTTTAAAGGTTTCGTGAACTTTGCGAGGATTTGCCGTGCCGCTTGCATCTTTAAAGCATACGCTCACAAAGGGAACGCCGGAATCCAATATTTTTTTCAAGGTTTCAAGGTAAAATGCGGGTTCGTGTGCACCTTCGCCCTTGCAGTGGCGGGGCAGTTCCATCATGGTCACCACAACCTCGTGTTCCAAGCCAGCATCGGTTATGCACTTCCCGGAATATATGAGGTTATTCACATCGTTCAAGGCATCAAAATTGCGAATGCGTGTCATGCCGTGTTTTTTGAACATTTTGGCATGCAAATCTATCATATCCCTGGGTTGTGGCTCCAAAGCAACCACGTTTATACCGCGAGCGAGCGTTTGCAGGCGAATTTTAGGCCCAACAGTTTTGCGGAAAGTGTCCATCATATTAAAAGCATCTTCGTTGCAATAGAGGTAAGGTGCTTGGTATCTTGCACCACCGCCTGCCTCAAAATGCTCAATTCCCGCATGAACCCCCGCTTCCAAAGCAGGGAGAAAATCTTTTGTCAAAACGCGAGCGCCAAAAACCGACTGAAAGCCATCGCGAAAGCTAGTATCTTGGAATAGAATCTTTTTCATAGGGTAAAATATAGAAAATACTGGCACATTTTTTGCAACCTAAGCATTTATGATTCGTTTTTTTATACTTTTAACGATTATTGGGGTTAAAACAGCCCTTTCAGCGCAGGCTACTGTTGCTTTGAAAGCGCAGGCCTCGGTTGAGCCCGGCGTTATTCGTTTGGGGGAAATAGCGGAAATCAAGGGCGAAGATGCTTTGGTAAAGAGAATTTCGGCTTTGGAAGTGGGCAAAGTTGGGGAGCCTGGGCGAAAAACTAGGGTTACTGAGAGTGCCTTGAAGAATTTTTTCATCAAATCGGTTGCCAGCAGCCAAGACATAGAGTTTAACGGGGCTAAATTTTGCGATGTGCTTGCTCGCTCCGGGCTGGTATCATCTGATTCTTTGAAAAATCTTTTGCTAAAGGAAGTTCGTTCAAGAATGTCGGCAAATTTGATAGAGGGCAAAGATTGGAATTTTGAAGTTCCAAAAGTGCCAAATAATATAGCTACGCCTGAGCAAGGCGGAAAAATTGTAGTGAGCCTTTCTCCGCAATTTTCTGGAATTGGCCAGGAAGTAGCAACCGTGCAGGTTTTTAACGGAAAAAAGGTAATTGCAAAATACACAGTTCCTTTTATTGTACATCGCTTTGAATACATAGCAGAAATGAAAAACGGCCTTCACAAGGGCGAAACCATTGAAGAGCAGGATTTTAAAATGGTGTGGCAAGAAACAACTTTTCAAAAGAGGAAAGTCATAAAAGTAGCAAGCGAAGCTATTGGCAGAACCGCAATACGCACATTAAAAGCGGGCGAGCCTTTGGTGGATAATGCTTTAAGCACCCCTTATGCCGTTAAAGCAGGCGATGCCGTTAAGCTCTTTGCAAAATTTGGCGAGGCTGTTGTTCAAACAAGTGCTATTGCACAAAAAAATGCGTTTAAGGGGCAAACAATCTCGGTTAGAAACACAGATACTGGCAAGGATATTATGGCTACTATTTCTGGCTCTGGTGAGGCTTGGATAAATAATTGATAACCTTTTCTATTTCCTCTTCTGTAATGGCTTGGTGAATAGGCAGGCTCAGAACCTCGCTTGCAAGTTTTTCTGTTATTGGAAGTTTATCGTAGAGCAAGTTTCCACCTTTGTATGCTTTTTGCAAATGAGGCGGAATGGGATAGTGAATCATTGTTTCTATTCCATTTTCAGATAAATGCTTTTGCAAGGCATCTCTATTTTTGCAACGGATAACGAATAAATGCCAAACGTTGTTTCCCTCTTTTTGCGGCAAAATAATATCTGGATTTTTTATCTCTGCAATATAGCGCATTGCTATTTCAGAGCGTTTTTTATTGTCTTCATTCAACACCCGCAATTTTACGCTGAGTGCAGCCGCTTGAATTTCATCTAGGCGAGAGTTATAGCCTAAATAATCGTTGATATATTTTTTTTGAGAACCATAATTCCCAAGTGCCCTGACAATATTGTTCAATTCTCCGTCATTAGAGACAACCGCTCCACCGTCTCCAAGCGCACCCAAATTTTTGGTGGGGTAAAAGCTGAAAGCTGCCGCATCGCCAATCGGTTTTATGCCTGCGCTTTGGGCACAGTCTTCAATCAAGAGCAATTTTTTTTCTTTGGCAATTTCTGCCTGCCTGCCGTATAAATTCACGCTTAAAATGGCTTTTGTTTTTGGCGTTAAATAATCGCTTAATTTATCAGCATTTATGTTGAAAGTTTCTTCGCTCGGCTCAACCAAAACAGGAATCAAATTGTTTTTTGAAATTGCCATAATGGATGCAATATATGTGTTTGCCGGAACTACAACGTGGTCGCCATCTTTTAATTTTCCAAGAATTTTATAAGCACCAAAAATGAGTGTTAAGGCATCTAGCCCGCTTGCAACTCCCGTGCAATGCTTCATTCCACAAAATGCGGCAAATTCGCTTTCAAATTTTTCTGTTTCGCTTCCCCTCAAATACCAACCGGATTTTGCAACCCTTGCAACCGACTCCGAGAGTTCAGGCTCATAAGCGGCATTTATACGGTTTAGCGGAAGAAAAGGAATCATATTTTATATTCCCATTGTATATTTTAAGGTGAGTGTGCAACCTAGGCTTTCTTTGAAGGAACAAAGTCCGTAACTTGGAATTCCGTTTGTGCTAGAAGGTCCTAAATCCAAAGACAAATAACCCAGTGATTTATAATGCTGTGCCATTGAAAGTGCTAAAAAATTCATCGGTCGCATTTCTTTTTTTTCGCGATTGTCTCCCCATAAAACAACAAAGGATCGTTTTGGTTCAATGGCAAAAACCAAAGCAGCGGCAATGGGTTCCTCGTTTGCATAAACCAAAAAACAGTCTAGGTTAATATTTATCGCTTTTGCTGTTTCACAAAATTCCTCCAAAGATAAATGCGGAGGATAGCCTCGTTCCTTGCGGTTATTCGCTATTATGTTATGAGCAATTTGCATATTCTCCTTTTTATCTACCAAAATCAAGCGTAAATTATTGCGGGCTGCAGTGTTCCAGTGCTTTCTCGCATTATATTCCATTTTTATCTGCTCGGTTAAATCAAAATGATAATTCAAATCTCCGTAATCAATTTTAAAACCATTGCGCTGCATAGCAGAGATACATTTTGAAATAAAAGATTCATTGTAAAAAGTCGGTGGCAATGTTATGTGGCATTTTTTGTTTTTTTCCTTTAACCATTCATGTAATTTTTCGGAGGCTTGTTCTATATCCTCTAAATTAGGTTTTTTTTGCAAACTTGAAAACCCGCCAAAAGGAGCGGAGAAAGGGGAATAGAGTTCACCGTTTTTTTCTCCTAAAACAATGCTAATTCCATTAAAATCCAAATAATGCAGTTCAGAGCATTTATGTTTGTTCAATTCTATAAATTCTTTTTTATTAAATACGTGCATTTTTAAATTCCTTGAAATTCCTTATATAGTCGCTTTCGTCATAATGTTCGCTGGCTAGAACAAGGCACACGGCACCGCTTGAAAAATCTTCAATTTCTCGCCAAGTCATTTTGGGTATGTATAAACCGATGTTTGAGCGATTGAGGGTGTAGCTTTCTCTTTTTTTGCCATTGTGCAAAACAACGGTGAAGCTGCCGCTAGCGGCGATAATTAATTGCTCCAATTTGCGGTGAGCGTGCCCGCCGCGTTTTGTGCCTCCGGGAACATCATAGAGATAATAAATGCGTTTTATGTTAAATGGAATGGTTTGCTTTCCCTCTACAACGCTCAAATTCCCGCGCTTGTCGTGTGCAACGGGAATATCTATTATTTGCGGATTTTTTAGTGCAACCGGCATTTAACCAATATAGCAAAAAA
>CAZIMU010000114.1:0-6226 GCA_964540355.1 uncultured Fibrobacteraceae bacterium
TAAATCGTTTGCTGGAATGTTTGCAAAAACTGATTGAAAACGGAAATTCAATGGTTGTGATAGAGCACAACCTAGATGTGATTAAATGCGCAGACTGGATTATAGACTTGGGACCAGAGGCAGGAGATGCAGGCGGTTATGTTATTGCGGAGGGCACACCTGAGAAAATTGCAAAAAATTCCAAATCCCAAACGGGGAAATTTCTATATTCCCATTGTGGAATTTTTACTAGAAACAAAAGAACTATCAAAAGCCTATAGAGAAACGGGCGGAAATCTTGAAATATTGAAAAATGTCGATTTCACGTTGAGCGAAGGCAAAATTGCCGTGCTAACAGGCCCTAGCGGGTCTGGCAAATCCACTTTTTTGAACATAGTTGGTGCTTTGGATAAACCGACTGGAGGCTTGGTTTTCTTCAACGGAAAGGAAATGTCAAAGTTTTCCAGACGGGAAATAAATGGTTTTCATCGCAAAAACCTGGGTTTTATGTTTCAATTTCATCACCTGCTTGCAGAATTCACCGCTCTTGAAAATGTGCTTATGCCAGCTAGGATAGCTCATCAAAATTATGGCGAAAGCCGAGAGAGAGCATTGGAACTTTTGAAAATCGTTGGGCTTTCTGAACGAGTTGGTCACTTGCCTCGCGAGCTTTCTGGTGGAGAGCGTCAAAGGGTAGCACTAGCACGTGCCCTTATGAACAGGCCAAGTTTGATTATAGCAGACGAACCAAGCGGAAACCTAGACGAAAAAAATGCAGATGTGCTGAAATCTCTTATTTTGGATCTCAACAAAAAATTTGGGCAAACTTTTTTAATAGCAACTCACGATATGGATTTAGCAGGGATAGCCACCGATAGGTGGCTTGTTGCGCACGGAACAATCATTGTAAATACAAATGCTTACGAAAGGCGCAAATCTGTTCGCACATCTATGGGCACATAATGCCTTAAATTTTCTCCCATATAAATTTGCCGTGGTCTGTAAATTTTTTGCTTGGGATTATCGTGAACTTCTTTCCAGTTGGCAATCCACCCCGGCATGCGCCCAATGGCAAACATAACCGTGAACATATTTGGCGGAATGCCAATGGCTTTTAAAATTATGCCCGAATAAAAATCCACATTCGGATAAAGTTTGCGCTGTATAAAGTAATCGTCTTTTAGGGCAATATCTGCAAGCTCTTGGGCAATATCTAAAAGTTCATCGCTTTGCCCTTGTTTTTGCAAAACTTTGTCGGCAATATTGCGAAGAATTTTTGAGCGAGGGTCAAAGTTTTTATATACCCTGTGCCCAAAGCCCATGAGTTTAATGCCATTTTCTTTGCGTTTCACTTTTTCAACAAAATCTTTAACAGAGGTTCTGGTTTTATGAATTTCCTCTAACATTTCAACAACAGATTGGTTTGCTCCGCCGTGCAAATGCCCCCACAAGGCACACACTCCTGCCGCCGCACTTGCAAACAAATTTGCGCCGCCGCTCGCTACCATGCGAACCGTGCTAGTGCTGCAATTCTGCTCGTGGTCTGCGTGCAAAATCAAAATGAGATTCAGGGCTTTTACAATATCTGGGTCTGCTATATATGGGCGGTTTGGCAAAGTGAACATCATGTGCAAAAAGTTATTCACATAGCCATATTCTGGTACTGCATAAATAATGGGCCTGCCTGTGCTCATTTTATATGCCGCTGCGGCAATGGTGCGAACTTTTGAAATTAGCCTAGCTGCCGCTGCTTCAAATTCTTCATCGTTCAAACGGTTGCTGAGCAAATCGTTATCGTAGCAACTCATTGAGTTTATCATTGCGCTTAAAATTGCCATTGGCGGTGCATCTATGGGAAACCCGTCAAAGTGGTGCCTCAAACCCTCGTGTATAAGCTCGTGTTCGGTTAAAAGCATTGAAAAGTGGCGCAGTTCGGCTTGAGTTGGAAGCCTGCCCCATATAAGTGTCCAAGCAGTTTCTATAAAGGTGCTTTTTTCGGCAAGCTCTTCTATGGGGTATCCTCGGTAGCGCAAAATGCCATTATCGCCGTCTATATAGGTAATTGCGCTTGTGCAGCTTCCAGTATTCCCAAAGCCATCATCAAGCGTTATATAGCCAGTTTGCTCCCTTAGCTTAGATATATCTATGGCTAATTCGTTTTGCGTTCCTTTTACCACTGGCAAAGAATAATCTTTGCCGCTTAAATTTATTTTCGCTGTAACTGTCATTCTTTCCCCGTCCAAGGTTTTAGTTCCCCAATCCAATCTGAAATAAAATTTGGCCTGCCGCTGAGAAGTTCTCTTTTTGCCACTTCCATAGCTGCCTTTTCGTTTTTATCTGTTGCTCTAACTGTGCCTTTTAAGTGCAACTGGGCTTCGTTGGTGCAACCGTGGCCTTCTAAAGTTACATCTACGCTGCAAGACATTAAGTTTAGCTTCCCTCCGCAATTCCACTCGCCTGTCTCTATTTGCACCACCATGCTGTTTGCGCTACAAGGTCCATCTTTGAGAGTTATTCTCTTTTTGAGATTTTTTACAAATTCTTTGCTTAAAGGATCCATATTATGGTTGGGGTCTATAAATACGCCACCAGAGCGTCTCATAAGCTGATTAATTAAATCGTCAACTGCTCGGTTCACATCTTGCTGGTTTGAGAGATTACTTTGCACACTTGCCGCAATAGAAGCCTCTCCTCTTTCAACACGCACAATATTTGTATTTAGCCAAAAAGAGCCATCTCCGTTGCTTGAGCTTTCCAATACGCACACATAATCTGCTTTGAGAATATCGCCTATTTGTCTGGCATCATCGTCAGATAGCATTGTGCCAGGTTCGTATTCAAACTCGCCCCGCATAAGTTTTAGAATAGCGGCAGAATTATCTGTAACTTTGAATATTCCCTCTTTTGATAGGGCGTTTTGAAAGTTTTGCTTTAATGGTTTTATGGCTTTGAATTTTGCACCTTCTTCACCAAATACTCCCATTGCAACGGTCTTTTTGCCTTGGGCACTTGCATAAGCAGCCAAGAAAAATACAAGAATAAGGACTATGCGCATATATGAAATATAGTAAAAGGATAGGGTTTTATCACATAAATTTGACAATTTTCCTAAAAAACATTATAAAACGTTGTATAATTTAAATAAATTTTATATATTTATATATGTAACCAGCACCGGAGGTGTTATGCTCAAAAAAACTTTTATGCCCATTTTTGTATTGCTCGCCCTTGCCGCCACAGCTTGGGGTCAACAAGGTCAGGGAGGCCTTAGCGACATAGCCGAATTGGATATCATAATCCGAGATTTCTCAGCTCCAGCTAATAGTCTTACTGAAAGACAGGCCGCTGGTTATGCGGGCTATTATGGCTTTCAAGAATTTGATTACAGCAAAAGCACTACTGCGAGTAGTAGTCGGCCACAAAGACAATGCAATCCTGATGGAGCCACCAAAGGCATGGTTAAGGATACATTGGATTACAGCCAATGTTCAGCAGACGAAAGAAAGGGAAGCTCTTGGGTTGAAATAGCTGCAAAAGGACGTTATTGCGCAAGGCCTATGCCAGCAAACCCTACTCCAGACAAAATGTGCTATGGGGAAAATTTGCAAGACTGGTACACCAGTAGCAACAAAGATGCAAAAGTTATTAACGAAATTTTAACTCTAAAATGCAATAATGGACTTTGCGTAGTAGATACTGTGGGTTACTTCCCCTTGGATAAATATCCCGATGACAAAACTTGGGGCAAGCAGAATACAGTAAATCGCGTAGCGCACAATTTTGGCTTTACAGTTGCAGGCTCGGCGGAATTTAAATATGTGGCAGCCAATAACGATAACTTTGCCTTTAGAGGCGATGATGATATGTGGGTCTTTATAGATGGAGTATTGGTTATAGATTTAGGCGGCGTTCATCAAAAATTAGATGGTTCGTTTAACGTAAATGACATAGCCAAAGCGAGAGGTTGGGAAGATGGTTCTATGCATTCGCTCAACTTCTTTTATGCGGAAAGGCAAACCTCTGAATCAAACTTAAGGATTACTCTTAGGCTTACCGATCTTGTGCCTCCGCGCTTTGGCGCTCCTTTCATAAAAAGTGCAGAGACAATCTTAAAAGAAGATGGCACAAGCGAAACATTGATTTGGGTAAGCACCGAATTAGACATTACTTCCCTACAAAAGTTCGTTGGAACAGACCAATTCCCCATTATAATAAGAAATCAGGGTAAAACTAACATAGATGGCTACAAGATTTCAAGCGTAGAGTTTGTGAAAGTGGATGGAACAAAAGGCAATGTTTACAAAATAACAGGAAATATATGCGATAGCAGAACCAAGTGCGACTTATCAATAGGTTTTGGCGATTCCCTATCCTTCAATATAAAGTACGGTGATTTGATAGATGCTGGATATAAAGACTCTGCAAGTCTTGCTTTGCGAGACACCTCTTGGTATATATCATCTTCAATCGGGGTAAAGGCTACAAAAGTCTCTTGGGCACCTAACACAACACAAGTATCACTACCGCCATTTGTGCCCGTACCAGGCGACAAGAACCCAGTTAAACCACCCTTTGTGGACGAATGGTTCACGGGAAAAACGGCAGATGATCCTGTTGTGTGCAGTACACGTTCATGTTCATTAGACAGCTACACTAAGGGTGATGGTTCTGGTCCTTTCCCAAGAATTGACAAAATTTGGGATCCCGTAACAGGAAAAATGGTTTCGGCTGCTGATGATCCTAGACTGAGCAAAAATAGCACGGTTCACAGTTTTGGACAAAAAGGAACTCCCATTCCTCCGAACAGAGCTGGCGAGTTAATTTTAACGGCTTTCCCAAATGCAAGCGGCACCGTAAAAACTTTAAACGGTGGGAAAGCAGTGCCTTATGATGAATGGTTAAACGGCCCAAACAAAGAACAGTATCAAAAACTTTTCGGTTTGCCACCAGAAGCAGAAGATGGGCTTTTTTATGGAATAGCAGACCCAAAAATGCAAGCAGAAACTGGCGGATATGCTTTTGTTAAGAATGGTTTTCCAAATGAAAGCTCTGTGGGTAGCAATGGGCGTATTGCTCCAACTCGTTGCATTGCAGATTTAACCGATGAAGATAAACCGCGCATAAATTGCTTGAACTTCAGCTTGCTGGCAATACAGCCTTTCCAAATCTCGGTTATTCTTTACGATCAGCTTGGCAATTTTGTAACCCAGTATCGCGAAACTATTGGCGAAAAAGAATTCCGCAGCGTTGTTCAAGGGCCAAACTATGCTAGGGAAGAAGAAAGAAATGTTGCTGCATTAGTGAGAAATAATAGAAGCAAATGTAAAGCACCAACAGATAAAAATTCACCAAAAACAGAAGAAAATCCAGATGGTGGTACCAATTTTGGGCAACGAGATGTTATAACAACAAATGGCTTGGTAAAGGTAAATGTGAATATTTATCCTTTCTCCAAAGATGGCCGTCGTTTTGGCAATGGTGTTTATATTGCAAAAATAGACAGAGTTGATATACCTTACGAAGGCTGCATAAATAATGGAGGCTCGCCAGTGTACATAACCCCAGGCTATAAGCGCTACCATTCCGAGCAAAAATTCGGCTGGATGAGAGCAAAAGCCACAACAGCAGCAGAAACGAAAAGCAGCACACCAATAAAGAAGTGAATTTATTGAAGGACATTTAAAACGCTAGTGGGGAGAGTTTTGGTGAGGGGTTACCTACTCCCCACTAGTCTAACTCCAAAGTCAATTTTCTATATATAAAAAAATCCTCGCTTGTTTCCAAGCGAGGACTTTCTTTTAGTATAATTAACCTAGTCTCTTTTCAATATCGGCTAACTCGTCTTTGAGTTCTTTTGGGAGCTTGCTGCCAAATTTTGGATAATGCTTTTCTTTAATATCGGCAATTTCCTTTTTCCAGCCTTCTACATCTACAGAGAGAATCTCTTTCAATGTATCTTCAGCAACGCTGTCTGGTTTGTCGAAAGAAGCTGGGTCTGGCATTAAACCTATTGGAGTGTCAACAGATTTGCCTGAGCCATCGCATTGCTCAAAAATCCATTTGAGAACGCGGGAATTTTCGCCATAACCTGGCCATGCAAACTTGCCGTCTTTTTTGCGGAACCAATTTACAAAGAAGATTTTTGGACGGCCTGCTTCAGGTATTTTTTTGCCAACTTCAATCCAGTGCTTAAAGTAGTCGCCCATGTGGTAGCCGCAGAAGGGCAGCATGGCAAATGGGTCGCGGC
>CAZIMU010000115.1:0-6203 GCA_964540355.1 uncultured Fibrobacteraceae bacterium
ATTTGAATCTGTTTGCTCTTTTGTTGTGGTGCAGGTTAAAGCAGTGCAAATCTGGAGTGTCAAAATAAACAGTTCTGTAGCTTTGAATGAGCTCATCATTTATTTGGAGTATTGAATAATTTTGTTGAATGTCTTGCAAAAAATCAAAGGCATTTTCAATTTTCAAAACATATTTTGTATCAAACCTGTTCAAGAAAGACATTGCCTTTGACTCTTCTAAAGAGGAACGTGAAAAAGGCTGTAGGCAGTTTTGAAACAAACTGGTTTGAAGCATATTGTTTTGAAAGGTCTCTAGCATTTAAAAGCCTCCGTCTTGGGTGGTTATGCCACCTTTATTGCCGTCCCATGTATCGGCATTTATGGCTTTCTTCTTCTTTGATTTTATACTGCCACTAGCTGTACTTGTAGTAGGAATTTTCAATTCTCCATGAACTCTCAATCCGTCATCGTCTGCATCAATATCTATTTTTCCTGCGCTTATGGAGGCATCTATTGCATTTATCCCTTTTGACCCATCTCCGATGGCTTTTATGGTTAATTCGCCGCCTTCTAAAAATAATTCTATAGTTTCTTCTGCGGATACTTTTATTCCTGCGGAATTGCTTTCATCGGTTGGATCAGACTTGTCTGTGGTTCCACTTGTTTTTATCAATGTTTTTTGATTGTCTTGAAACTCCACATAACCACGCGACCTTATTCCTTTTGAGCCATTGCCCAAAACACTTATCTGAACTATGGCATCTTTTTTTATTGAAACTGCAGCAGAGTCGCTTGCAATTCCGTGTGATTTTATGCCTCCGGTTGCTACTTTTACTTTCCCTCCGGCAATTATCACGCCACCTGCTTTTCTTTCGCTTTGAATGGCATCACCTACGCTTGAAATTTTCAAAACGCCGCCACTCACTAGAATTGTTTTATTTGCATGCACTCCGTCTTTAACTGATTCACTAACAGTTACTTTTCCATTTCTCACTTCAATATCGTTGTCAACTACTATGGCGTGGCTGCCTTTCCCTTTCACGTCTAAAGAGCCGCTACCTTCAAAGTCAAGCTTGCCTTCGCTAAAGAAGGTACCTTTTGCTTGTTCTCCTTCTTGAATATCGTATTTTGGACCATCTACCAAAAAGTTTTGAGTTCCGTTGATTAAATGGATCATTGCACGTTTGCCACCTTGAATGTTTATGGCAGGGCCTTTGCTGTTTGTGATGTTCACTCCATTTAAGTAAAGTGCCTTTCTAACATCGCCATAAAATTTAACCGAGCCATTGCTGGTGGTTCCGCTTATCACAAAACTGTATTCCGTTTTTTCGTCTTTTCCTACATCGGGAGCTGTGACAACTACATTTTCTCCGGTATTAGTTACTGTTACTTCGCTCAAAGGATTGGTTATCTCGGGGGCACCTCCGTTTTTAAATTCAATTTTAATAACATTTTCAAGATTCAAATCCCCTAGCCCAGGAGTTGATTGCACTTTTTCGCTTTCGCCAGAAGCATCAAAAGGCCATTCGCCATCAATTATAGGTGGGGAACCGCTGGTAACAGCACCGCCGCCAGAATTATCCTCACTAGAACAAGCTACAAGAGCCACCAATGCAAGCCCTACTACGAGAAAAAGAACTGAGCGAGCAAAAAAAAGGACAGAACTAGCAACCGAAGCACGAATGTAATGAATTTGCAACATACAATAAATATATATAAAAATGTTGATTATTGTTAAAAAAATGTTAATTTATTTCAATTATTTACCTAAAAACCTATACTAAATTCCCCAGCCCAGAATCTATGCCCATTTTGACCCGTTTTTAAACCCCTTTCTTCAGCATAAGAGGCAAATCGCATGGTAAGCGCATCGCCAAAAAGCCCAAATCCCATATTAAAGGCTGGATAGCCACCTTCAAGACCACATCCAAAAGATACACGCAAGGCATCACTGCCCATGCCAAATTTAATGCCAGCAATGGTACCTACGCTAATTCCAATAAGGCTACCTATGCCCATTCCAGCAACTTCACCCATATCGGTGCCGCTGCCAATCAAGTAGCCGACGCCAAGCCCCGCCACTCCACCCACAGCTCCAAACAAAACACGGTACATAAAAGACATTTCCTTGGTTGGAGAGGGTATAACCACCTGGTCAATTTCCGCTCCCCAATTCAAATGCCCCATAAATTTTTCGGTTATTGTACCATCTAAAATATCCACATAATCTATGGCAAAGTTCACTTTTCGCTCAAATGCGCTATTGCTTTGCAAAATCATTGGGCTTGCCATCGCGCCAATAGACCAGTTCGGGGTTATTGACTCGCCGCCTAGTTGGTTAAAAAATATGTTGCGAAGCGAAGAACCAAGCCTAATCTCTCTTGTTATTTGATAAAGCACACCCAAATCCAAGCCAACAGCTATATTTGCATCAAGTACGTCATTGCCAAAATTTTCCCATCTTTTTTCCAAAGTATCTGACCCTTCCGAGCTTACTTTTATATCATCTATGTTGTTTTGGAATTCCAAACCTGGTTTATAATCGTACCCTGGCTGCCTGTATCTTTGCGCAATTTTCAATCCAGCTCCAACAGACCATTGCTCCACAGGAGAAAACGCAATGGCTGTTTGCGCCCACATCATATCTATTTGTATGGGATCATAACCAAAAGTGGGAACAAAAATACCCATATCAATATAAGGAGCGGCAGAAGCATTAACCCAACTAGAAAATCCAAAATTGTGGACTGCAATTTCAAACAAGCTTATTTGCGTACCTATTTCAAGTTTGCTGCGGTCTAGCCTTCTCATATTTTCTGCAAGTTCCGGATGCGCTTTTAAAGAATCGGGCCAAAATTCGGAGTCGTCTGGAATAACGTCAAAATATGCCGGGCACCAGTCCACATCGCCAAAATACCCAAAATCAAAGAACAAAACTTTTTTTATTATTGTGCCAAGCGTTGGCGCACTACAAGCATCAATCACGGTATTGATTTCTTTTCCGGGAAGAAAAACAGCGGCAGAAAACAAACGCACTTCAGATTTAGAAAACGGCATATAACCCATATCTGGATTTTTTTCAAAATTTCCCAAACGACCTATTAAATTTAATCCAGCGGGGTTATAATAAAGAGCATCTTTATCATCGGCTACGGCAATAAAAGCTCCACCCATGCCATGCACCTTTAAAGATTGATACTGTGGCCCTTTTGCGGAATACGCAAAAGTAAAAAGCAAAAAACATAAAGCCGAGGGAAAGTATTTCAATTACGGCTCCTTGCATCCTTGCAATAATCATCAAATTGCTGTTGGCTATACCAAGGCCAACAACCACCTATAAGGTTTATTCGGTCTTGAAGATTATATTTGGAACAGTCTTTGTCTTGCGCAACTTTAAGTTTATCATCTGCTTTGTTTGATGTCCAGTATCTCTTTCCATTTGGGTATGTTTTTTGCGTGAAGTTTAGCACGGTTACTGAGTCTGGATCGCCTTCTTTTGAATCAAGCGGTGAACAATTTTCATATTGGGGGTCGTTGCATATTCTAACTCTATTATCTGGCGGAGAGTACAAGCGTACAGGCTTGTTGTATTCCCAATTTACACTATTTTTATAACGGTCATTTCCAACCATGCAATTGTTCATCGGGCTAATTCCGTAATATGGATCGCTTTGGTCTATAGGAGAGAGCCTTGAGTTCTCATTTACAAATCCGTCTCCATCGTTGTCAAACCCATCTAAGAGTTCTTCGTCTATGCAACCGTCTCCGTCTTCATCAAAATGAGTTCCCATTTTGTAAAAGGCGGAATAGGCTTTATACTTGTTAACTTCGTTTTTCAGGCTTCCATCCATATCATCTCCTCCTCCAAGCCCCATACCGCTTAATAAATCTTCCACATAGCTAAAATCATCACTAAAATCATTTATTTTATCATTGAAGCCTTTTACTTCATCTGGTACGTTCTTTTCGCAGTCTTTTGTGCAAGTTGACATACCTTTATAATAATCTTGCAATTGTTTTTCCAAATCATCAAGTACTTGTTTGGTATCAATCCTAACGCTCATATTCCCCTCTACATCTCTTTCACATATCATTGATATAGACAAATCGTAATCGCTGCTATTTTCGCCGTTACTACCTATGCAACCCCATTTTTTCCATTCATAATTAGTGCTGGGGTAATCTATGCCTGGTATTCTGTCGTCTCCCGGACTCCTTGTTAAGCAGCTATCTTTATTTGTGTCAAAAAAGTTCAAAAACGATTTTGAAAAGGTAGTTAAAAGCAAAATGCCACCAAAATAACTGTTTTTGTATTCTTTATCGCTTAAAGGAAAGGGCTTCCTTTTGCCAGAAGTTGTGTCGCTACAGTCATTGTTGGAGGAACCGCCACAGAATGTTTTCCTAAAATCGGAAAGTCTTTCATCTAAATCCACATCTTTACTTACATTTTTGCCACTCGTTAAATCGAATATAGTTATGGTAAAAATTGAGTCCCAACCTCTGTGTTCCCTGGCGTACGTATGAAATTCCCAAAGAGATGTTAAAGAATCGCGCCTGTCTAACTCAGATAATGCAGGTACAACTTTTTTCATAGCTTGAAGATAGTTGTTCCTCATCTTCACTTCTTCTCCCATAAAGGGACATTCTCCATCTTTTTGTTTAACAAGGCTAAACATGCTTAGTGGATTGACTCCATGCCACCACAAGCCTGCTTTTGCCATTCCATAATATCCAAAAGAAGATGAAGGTTCAATTTCAGTTATTTTTTTGCAAATATTGTAAGAACTCTCATAATTGCCTTTTCTAAAGGCGTTTTCTGCATCTAAGCGCAAAGATTTAATATCAGAGCCTCCGCTTGAGCTGCTGCCATACCAGTTTTCGCCACAAGCTACCAGCATAAGCAAGGCTAAACACAACGAGAGGGTATAAAATTTTTTCATAAAGACTGAATATAGAAAATTAATGCCTCTGCCAAAGCCTCAACTTCACTTACTTTGTGAGAAGCACTTATATTTATTCTCAATCTTGCCGTGCCGTTAGGCACAGTTGGTGGGCGAATACAAGGCACAAAAAAACCTTTTTCAAGCAAAAAATCCTTGCATTTCTGTGCTTTTTCCACTGTTCCAAATAATATGGGCACAATTTGCGTTTCGCTTTGCAGACAATCCATGCCAGCTTTCTTTATTTTTTGCCTAAAATCAGCAGACATTTTAAGCACGCTTTCTCTGCGAAAGCCCTCCCTTGTTGAAACCTCAACCGCTTTTTGCATTGCCACAACCATGCCTGGAGAAATTGCTGTGGAATAAATAAAACTGCGGGCACTGCTTATTAAGTAATCTATAAGCAATTTGGAACCAAAAACGCAGGCTCCCATTGTTCCATAAGCTTTGCCAAATGTTGTGAGCGATAAATGAACCTTGCTCTCCAAGCCTAGCCGCGCAACCAAGCCTTTGCCTTCGGGTCCCAGAATTCCATCGCTGTGAGCTTCGTCAACATAAAGCATGGCATCGTATTTTTCTGCAAGGTCTGCATATTCTTTTAATGGGGCAATATCTCCTTCCATGCTATAAACGGCTTCTACCGCTATCAGCTTGAAACTCTCTGGCTGGGCTTCTTTCAGAGCCTTTTCCAAATCTGCTGGACTGTTGTGCTTAAAGCGATGCAATTTCCCGCCGCCTATTGCGTAGCCATCTAATATGCTCGCGTGGTCTAGCCTATCGCAGAATAAGTGAGTTTTTGAATCACAAAGAGAAGATATAACGCCTATATTTGCGCTATACCCACTATTGAAAATTAGAGCCGCTTCAGTTCCTTTCCAATTTGCCAGCCAACTTTCCGTTTCTTCAAAAATTTTATGATTGCCACCCAAAAGCCTAGACCCTTTGCTGCCAGCTCCATATTTAACATAAGCATCTGCGGCAGAT
The DNA here is from genome assembly GCA_964540355.1 of uncultured Fibrobacteraceae bacterium. Classification (GTDB taxonomy): domain Bacteria; phylum Fibrobacterota; class Fibrobacteria; order Fibrobacterales; family Fibrobacteraceae; genus Fibrimonas. The sequence goes on from CAZIMU010000115.1 coordinate 5,904, forward strand.
TTTGCTATTTCAAAATGATTCGCCAAGCCCAAATAATCATTGCTGGAAAAATCCACGCCAGAAGGCTGGCTCAGAGAACGAAGAAGACCCTGCTTGTGTTTGTCTGCAAGTTTGTCTGCAATAACATTTTCAAAGATATGTGGCATAACGTTTGGTGAATATAGAAAAATGTGCAAAATGTCAGTGTAAAAACGGTTATTGGATGATAATTCAGTCAATTCATTGACGATTTTTACGTAAATTTAGTCAATTGAGTGACAATTTTTCTATATTAACAATTATGAAGAATATTCCTCGTTT
>CAZIMU010000116.1:0-6154 GCA_964540355.1 uncultured Fibrobacteraceae bacterium
AAAATGTTTTTGGTTCCGGAATATAAAGATGGGATTTTGATTTTTCATTTGGATACAGAGGGTGGAGAATCTACTCCGCTTTTGAGCAGAGGTTTGGGTGTGCTTGCTCTGAAAATATACAACAATCAAAAACCAGCAGATATTTTAGCCGCGAAACCGGAATTTTTTCAGGAAATAGGCTTGCAAGTGGGCTTAACACCAACAAGAGCAAATGGATTTGCTAGTTTATTAAAACAAATTTATATGTATGCAAAGGTGTATTCGTTAATGGGGAGCAAATAGTGATTAGCGTAAAATCTGGGGTTAAGATACTATTGATTTTGTTAATAGCGCTGTTGCCTATTTTTATGTTTATTGGCTATGAAAAAGCAAAGAAAAAACTGATATTTATCCTTTCTAACCCAATAGAGCTAGGCAATGTTATGATAATTCCTCAAGATTTTCAAAGCGAAACTATCCTTAATTTAAAATGGAAATCCATAAAGGTTATAATTGACAGCACAAATTTATTTTTTGAAAGCCCGAAAATTTCTCTGTACCCTATGCTTGGTGCCAATAAAGAACTGTTGAATATTTCCATAGACAGCATTTATGCTTCTATAAACCCGCAAACTACAAATGAAGAAGCAAAAACAAGCAATGAACACATAAGCCACCCGGATATACAGTTACCATTTAGAATTCTGCTAAGAGTGAACAAAATCGCAACTGATATTAAGGATGTTGGAAGCTGGAGATTAGATTCTCTTTTTGCGGTAAAATCTGCACGACATAAAAGACTTTATATGAAAGCTAACAACATAAATGGAACTTATATTGCAAAAAGCTTGTTTTTAAATGCTGATTACAGATGGGGCGAAATATTTTCAGACGCTTCAGTTTCAATATCCGACAGAAAAAGCGATTCACTAGCAATAACCTTAAATGCCCCAAGAATGAGGCTAGAAGACTTGTCTGCCGAAATAAATGCCAATGTAGCCGATTTACCATTTTGGTTAAAAGACAAATGGCCAAAAGAGGCACCACTAATAGGAAAAATAGTTTTAAATTCAAATGCCTCAATAAATGCTCTGCACAACAAGGCAGATTTCAATTTATCTCTGCAAACACAAATTGGGGAATTTTGGCAACTACCTGCATTTAACACTACCATAACTGCCTCTGGAAATGTTCTTGGTATCTCACAAAGTGAAATTTCATTAAAGGGAAAAAACGGAGAAAGCATAAAAATAAAAGGCAATATCAACAAAGATTTAGACGGAAACGCAGAACTCGACATTGAAGGAATAAATTTAACACTCGGACCAGAAACTTTGCCAGCCGATGCAAAATTTCATAGAATAACAAAAAAGGGAAATTCTATTTCTACAAACTTCACAACAAACGCAGGTTCAAACTTTGTAGCGAGAATAAATGATTTGAACGAACCAGTGATAATATTTTCTGCAGACATTGTTCCAAAAGAACCCTGGGCAGTACAATGGACGGGAGAAATGGTTAAACTGGAAAATCCAACTATTTTAACTGGTTCTTTTGCTTTTAAGAATGTTTTGCTAAAAGCAAATTTAAAAACAAAAGTTCCTTTTGCCTACTATGCCGCCGCAGACGAACTTGACGTGGATCTCTGGTTAAATTCAGAGGGCATACATTTTCCGCAAGGTACAATAAAACGCGGAGGCTACAGAAGCAATTTCACGGGAGAAGTTATGTGGTCTAAGGAACTTTTCTCGTTCAAATTACATCAATCGAATGGAGGCAGTGCAGAAATTCACGGAACCTTTGAGCCAAAAATAGAACTCAGTCTGCAAAATTTAAATTCTCTTGAACTGCCTTATGCAGAACCAGATATGCTAAAAGGTTACAGCGGATTTATAAGCGGAAACTTGAACCATGATTTTGAAAATAGAAGAGGAAAGGCTTCTGTTTCGTTATCCACGGAAATTAAAAACTACAAAATAAATGCGAAATCAGATATTGAAATGAATGGAGATTATCTAACAATGAAAAATTTTGAATTAGAACAAAACGAAAGAAAAATTGAAGGTCATTTATCAGCACTCCTACCAAACGAAACCCGAAAAAATATGGAAATTCAGCAGGCAGGCATAAATGTTCCTTCTATGGACATGGTTTCCATTTTGGCAATATTCAAAGACTCAACTCTTTTGAGCGGCATAGCAACTGGTAATTTGGAATATGATAAAAACACTGGCTTGGCAGGTGGGTTTGCCCTTTCAAAAATAGCTCTTAGAGGTTTGGATTCAAGCATTGTTAGTTTCCCAAACTTGAAATTAGAGGCCTTTAGATATTCTGCAAAAATTTCCGCGCCAATATTATTGACAGAAGGTCTGTGGAACGGTAATTTGGAGCTAAATATAAACAATATCGGCCAACAAAGCGATTTGCCAATTTTTGTTTCTTACGCAGCAAACAATATAGACAATGCAGGGAGCTTGAAATTTGAAGGGCTTGTGAACAAAGATACGCAAAAAATATCGGGAAATATACAGGTGCTGGGCGACTGGTTTTTGCCAAACGGAGTGGGCGAAGTTAAAAATACAAATATCAGCATGTCTGTAAAAAGTTCGCTGGGAAAAAATATTCTAGACTCCTTAACGGCAAATTTCAACACAAAGAGAAATTTTTACGAAATGGGAATTTTCAGAATACCATTTACATTTGAGGGGCATATTAAAAAAGGCATTGTTTCTGTGGACTCTGCTTTTATATATGGAGAACAAGATGAAAAAATAACAGCTAAACTGCAATTTGATTTAAACAACGCAAGTTTAAAAGAATTCTCTTTTTATACGGAGCAATTCACATTGTTTTTATTGAATGAGCATCAAATTAAAATTAAAAATGGAACTGGAAAAACAAAAATTGACCCTGCTGGAGTAACAGTTTTTGCCGAACTACCATCCATTTCCTATCGAATGGAAAGTGAGGAATACGGAACGGCCTCTGCAACTTTAAAAGGAAATGCGGCATATCACTATCCATTTCAAATAGAACAAACTCAAACAAATTCAAGCATAACAGGGAGTTTTGAAATAAGCAAAGCATCTTACAGAAAAAATATGGATTTAATGCCAGACCCAATGCACTTGGATAGAACGCTTAAAACCATAAATAAATTTCGAGAATCACTAGCGAGAGAAAAAAGGGTAAATACAACCGAAATGCACGCAATGACCAGCCGTCCAACAACCCTTAACATAAAACTTCAAACATCGGGAATAGATGCAGCAACCATAAGCTCCAACCTTGCGATATTTGCATTTGTTGTGAATGTATCTGTACTTGGAACAACAAGAAATATTCTGCTATCTGGCGATATAAATGCCGTTGGCGATGGGCAAATTGGCTATAAGGGATTAACTATGTTTGATTTATCGCGTTTAAGGCTTTATTGGAGAAATACGCCAATAAAACAAGGAGTAATAGATTTACAAGCCTCCAACAACTATCCGTTTTGCGTATCAGATGAAAATTCAAATGAAAAAAATTGCACAATCTATATGAATGTAACAGGGCCTTTTGCTAAATTGAATATGCAGCCAACGGCAAACTGCGACATAGAAGCTTCAACAGCACTTATCTATTACAGCATGCTCCTAGGATGCATATCTGAAGACTATACATCTGGTGCTATTGTTGATCGCAACAAGGTAGCTGGAAAACTTTTGGGTAAGCTTATGTCTTCTACCATAAATAAAGGTCTAGGTGGAAATGTGGTTGGAAATATAGACTTAAAAATGCGTATATTCGATGAAAAAAATTCCACAGAGCAAGACACAAATTATATACGAGTTCCAATAAGCCTTTCAAGATGGGTTTCAAATTTAGAAGCCGTTTTGGGTTTCACAAGTACAAATGAAGAAAGTTCTAATCGCAGTTATGATAAATCGTATGAAGCTGGTCTTCGTTATTCGTTACCGATTTTTGATTCAACAGATATAACTCGCAATTTTATAGAGCCATCACTAGACTTAAACGCAAATTTGGTTGCACGACAATATCTACCAGGAGAAAACTCAACAGACGATGAAACTAGGTTAGAAAAAAATGTAGGATTGCTTTATAGTCACAAATTTTGGGATCCCTGCATTTTGGGTATAGGACGTTGCAAAGTTGCGGATAATCTTTTGAATTCCTCAAAATAACTCGGAAAAGTTTTATTCACACATTCTGGATTTAATATTGTTATCTCTGCCCCAGGTTTATTTGGCGAATTTAAGGAAAGCAAGCTAAAGCACATAGCCATTCTGTGGTCGTTATAGGTTTCTATTGTTGCTGGCAAAATTTCTTTTGGCGGAGTTATTTCTATAAAATTGTCTCCGATTATCACTTCTGCGCCAACTTTGCGAAGTTCGTTTGCCATCGCAGAAATTCTATCTGTTTCCTTTACTCTCCAGCTCGCTATGCCTGTGATTTTTGTTTTGCCTTTTGCATAGCAGGCAAGGGGGCAAATTGTCATTGCGGCATCTGGAAAAAGAGTTGCATCTATGGTTATGCCATTTAAGTCTTCGCCCATTTTTTCCAATACTTCCAAAAATTTCACATCGCCCTGCAAACCGTTTTTCTCAACTCCTTTCACAACCACATTTCCTTTTGTTATTGCCTTTGCCGCCCAAAAATAACTCGCAGACGAGGCATCGCCTTCTATTTCAAGAGTCTGGGCTTTATAAACTCCCCTTTCCACCTTAAAACTTTTATAGTTGTTATTCTCAACTTTTATTCCAAATTTTTCCATCAAGCGAATTGTCATATACACATAAGGTCTTGATATTAACTCTCCGTCAACAATTATCTCCAACGTCTCTCTGCAATACGGAGCGGCAATCAACAAAGCAGATAAAAACTGGCTGGATATATTTCCTTTTATATGAACAACTCCTCCATTTAACCCCTGTGCCTTTATTTTCAAAGGTGGGCAACCATCGTTTCCCAAATATTCAATATTTGCGCCCAACGTTCTCAAGGCATCCACCAAATCTTTTATGGGCCTCTCGTACATTCTAGGTTCGCCACGCAAAATATATTCGCCGTTTTTCAGGCAGAGCGCAGCCGTTAAAGAACGCATTGCCGTTCCTGCATTGCCCAAAAACAATTCCGCTTTTTCGTTTGAAAAATTTTTGCCAAGTTTTTCAAGTGCCTCTCTCATGTACCTAGTATCTTCGCTTTCTAAAATCCCAATGAATTTACTCTCTCCTTCTGCCAAAGCTCCCATTAACAATACCCTGTTGGAAATGCTTTTTGAACCTGGAACTTTAACTTCGCCGTTAAAATGAGAAGTTGGTTTTAATACTAGTTGAGAGTTCACAAAATTTCCCTTTGCAATAATCCTTGTTTCATAATCAAATGTCTGTATGGAGTGTTTTGATAAAATGTCGGGTTGTGGGTTGCCATTATCACCGCTGTTCCGCTTGCATTTATTTTTTGGAAAATCCTAAAAACCTCGCTCGCATTTTCTGGGTCTAGGTTGCCTGTTGGTTCGTCTGCAATCAAAAGGTATGGGCTGTGTATCATTGCCCTTGCAATGGCTACCCTCTGCTGCTCACCGCCAGAGAGTTCTGCTGGCAGGGAATTTTTCTTTTGCAAAATCCCAACTGCGCTAAGTGTTTCCAAAACCTGTTTTTTTATCTCTGCCTGAGAAAGATTGCTGGAAACCAAAAGCGAAAGAGCAACATTTTCCGCAACGGTTCTATCGCCAAGCAATTTGAAATCCTGAAACACTATTCCTATTTTTCGCCTCAAAGCCTGAATACGCCCAAGCGATATTTTTTTGCTATCATAATGCTCAGTGCCAAAATCTATCAAAACCTGCCCATTGCCCTCTCTATCTGGAAATTCATCCATATAAATCATTCTCAAAAGCGTTGTTTTGCCAGCACCGCTTGCTCCGGTCAAAAACACAAATTCGCCCTTGGTTATTTTCAAATTGATATTAGAAAGCGCAACATTGCCGCCATCATAAGTTTTTGACACGTGAAGAAAAGATATCATTCTAATGGGAATATAGAAAAATATTTTTGTACAGTTGCTAAAATTAGCGAAGAAATGGTGAATTAGTGATGAAATTTTACTATATTCAAGATATGCGAATTTCCGTTTTTGAAAAAGACTGCATAGTAAATGCAATCACAGCCTG
>CAZIMU010000117.1:0-6140 GCA_964540355.1 uncultured Fibrobacteraceae bacterium
AATTGACCAAAGCTCTAAATTCGGATTTTGAAGGTGTGCGCAAGCTCTTCACATCCGGCGGTTTTAGTGATACCCCAGGTTTTAGCGTTGGCCGTTTCACCAAAGATTCCGATGCTGGTGTATATACCTATGATAATGATACTAAGGAATGGTATTTTAACTTCGATCGTGCAAACAGCCACAGTGTAATAGAAAACAATATTAAAAAATGGTATACTTCTACTGGGCAGCTAATTGAACCAGTTAAAGGCACTTGGTATGGCAATAATGTTTTCACCACCAGCAAGGGACTTTCCATTGAAATGCCTAGCCAATCTAATGATATGGCCCAAGTTACTTTTGTACGCGGAATTGCCGGACAAATTTCAACCTTTATGGAAAAAGCAAAAACCGGCTATTACGACTATAAAGGAGAATGGACTGATGGATACTTAAAGCAATCAAAGGATAAGTATCAAACGAGAATTGATGATATTCAAAAGAGAGTTGATCTATTGCAGGTAAGAGTAGATAGTTTTGAGGCTAGGCTTGTGAAGCAATTCACAGCGCTTGAAAAAAGCATGAGTAGTTTGCAGTCTCAAAGTTCAAATATGTTAGCTGCCATTAGCTCAATGAACAACAGCAATAATAAAAAGTAATTTAACCAAGGAATTTATATGCAAAACGCAACTTATGCTAAACCAGGCCTCGGACAATACCGTCAAGCCTCTGTTGAAACCGCCGACCGTGGGCAGTTGATCATTATGATCTACGACCATTGCATAAAATGGTGCGGCATAGCTAGAGAAGCATTAGAAGCCGGCCAGATAGCCCGCAAAGCAGAAGCCTGCCACAAGGTAGAAGCTGGACTAAGTGAGCTTTTGACCGCTTTGGATATGGAAAAAGGTGGCGAAATAGCAAAAAATCTTTGGAGACTATACGATTTTTACAGTTACCACATTCACGAAGGCAATACGAAAAACATTGCCAAAAACTTCACAGATGTTGCAGAGATGATGGGGCAACTCAGAGAATCTTGGCAAAAAGCCCTTGGGCAAGTTCGTCAAGACAGAAAACTCGCAAACAATTTAGCAGCAGGAACTCCACGTAGCTATGTGAGCATGGTGGGATAATCAGAGGTAATTATGAATCAAGACGCAAACGCTTTATCCTCAAAAATAGATGCTGCAATGCAGCTTTGCAAGAATGTTCTTGACTATGGCGAAAAAATAAAAGCTCTATCTCCCGAAGATATTGGAATGGATGCTTATGCAGAAGAGCTAACTCAACGCACAGAAGACAGGGGACGTGCCACCAGAGTTGCCATTCAAGAACTGAACGCCATAAGCAACATTTATGAAAACTTATCTGCCGCACCAGCAGACAAGGCTTTTTTGAGCGAAAAAATACGCTTGGTTCAAGATATGTCGCCTTTATTTGTTAAACAGAATGCGATCATTCAAAGAATAATACAGGTGCACCTAAACTCAATGCGCAAGGAATCTGTTGAATTCCACCACAATGTCAGAGTTATAAAAAATTACCTCAAAGCTCCAGATAAAAGAAGTTTTTACGGGTGATTCTAAAAGCATTCTAAAACATTCTAAGTGCGTGCAAATATTTGTCTGTGGAAGTTGTGAAGGGCATTAAATAAGCATCTTTGCCCGCAGCTTCTATAAGGGTTAAAAGCCGCCTATCAACTATGCAATTCCCTTCTAAATCAAACTTGAAATTTGGCGGAAACACCACTTGGTTAACTGTTTCCCAGTAATTGCGGCTTTTTACCGTAACAGGGCTAAGTCCTATCCACATTTCCGTATTTGGCAAATGCTCAAGCCATTGACTTAACAAGCCTTCTGAAAAATAAGGCTGAGTGAAAAAGCCATCCGCTCCGCAGTCCAGTTTTTCTTTGCAATAGTCCAGTTCTTTTTTAAAAGACTGGCGGTGAGGGTCTTGCCCAGCATAAACTTTTAACTGAGGAAACTTTGTTTTTATATGCTTTATAGCCTGCGGTGCCTTTATGCCGCTGGGAACAAAACCTTGCGGGTCAAGGGGTGGGTCTCCGCTTATCAAAAGCGTTTGTTTTAAGCCAAGAGCAATAAGTTTTTCAATTAAGCCCTCCAAATCCTCCAAAGTGCGGTCTATAAGCCTAAAATGCGGAATTGCCGGCACAGAATTTTTGAGCAAATGCTCCGAAGCCCCAAAACTCTTTATTTCAACGCTCCTAAGCTCAGGAATATTTATGCCGATTATTTTTGGAAAATTATTTATATGCATTTTAGACTCCTGCAAAAAGGAATCCAACGTTTTTGGTACAAGTTCAAGGGCTATTCTCATATATGGATAAAGTAGTAAATCATTTCCCTGCTTCTAGCCAATTATTTCCTACTCCAGCATTGGCAACAATCGGAATATCCAAAGGTAGAGCATTTTCCATTTCGCTCTTAATCATTTGCGAATATTCAACCGCTTTTTCTTCGGGACATTCAAAAACAAGTTCATCGTGAACTTGCAAAAGCATTCTAAGCGGCAAGTTTTCGTTTTTTATTTTGCTCTGCAAACGAAGCATAGCTTCCACAATCAAATCTGCCGCGCTGCCCTGAATTGGCGTGTTCATAGCTACGCGCTCCGCTGCCGCTCGCTCCTGATGGTCGCTCGCATTCAATTCGGGCAAATAACGCCGCCTTTTTGCCATTGTCTCTACATATCCGTTTTCTCTTGCAGATTTAACAACTTCCTCAAAATATTCTTTCACCCTGCTGTAAAAACTGAAGTAGCCATTTATGAATTCCATCGCTTTGGAACGGGCAATGTGCAAATCTTTTGCAAGCCTGAATGCACTCATTCCATAAATTATCCCAAAATTCACAACCTTTGCAGCCGCCCTCATTTCGTGGCTAACATCACTTGTCCCAAAAATTTTTGCAGCCGTTATGCTGTGAACATCTTCTCCTTTTAAGAATGCGTTTTTTAACTCTGGGTCTCCGCTCAAATGAGCTAACATTCTCAGTTCTATTTGCGAATAATCAACAGAGATTATTTTCCAATTTTTTTGGCTTGGAACAAATGCCGCTCTTATTTTTTTGCCCTCTTCGCTTCTCACCGGAATGTTCTGCAAATTTGGATTCACGCTGGAAAGCCTGCCTGTAGCCGTGCCCCAGGGCAAAAAGGTTGTGTGTATGCGATTTGTTATAGGCGATACTAATTTGGGCAGAGCTTCTGTGTAGCCGCCTTGCAATTTTTGAAGTTCACGCCAACTCATAATGCAACCCAAAATTGCGTTGGGTTCCGTTTCGGCGAGCATTTCCAAAGTTTCGGCATCTGTGCTTGGACCACTCGCATTTTTTTTGAGCACAGGGAGTCTTAGTTTCTCATATAAAATATTAGCCAGCTGTTTGTGAGAAGCTAAGTTAAAATTTTCACCAGCTATTTCAAAAATTTGTTCTTCTAGTTCTGCAATTTTCTTTTGAAATTCCGCATTGAGAACGGCAAGTGCCTCATCATCTATTGAAATGCCGAGGTTTTCCATTTCGTAAAGGCATTTTATCAGAGGCATTCCCCTATTTTCAAAAAGCTCAAACAGATTTCTTTTTTTGAGTTCGCTCTTATTCTGTTCCCATTTTGAGAAAAGCAAAGCGGCATTTTCTGGCTCGGCCTTATTATATGCACCTGGATTCAAAAGCCATTGCGCAAAAAGAACATCTATTATCTTGCCACTAGGCCATTCTTTCAATTCATTCAAATAATGAAATAATTTCTTTGCATTGTAAAACACAAGTTCTGCGTCTTGCTTTGCTAAAATCTCTTTTATCCATTCTTCAAAAAGCGTTTTATCTTTGGATAGCTCATAATATTTATTTTCATTTTTGCTGATGGTAATACTTTCGTTTTCAAATGAAAAAGCCAAAATTTTTGCAGAACTTAAATCTGCATCCATTTTTTGCAAGGCTTCGGCACTATCAACGATGTTTCTTTCTGATTTTGGTTGCAAATCGAAAAATATGGATGGATATTCGCTAACGCTTGGCAACAAAGGAACGAGGCTCGGTATTTCATAATCTATGAACAGTTTGTACAAAGCATCTTTGTCTAAGCCTTTGTAGCGCAAATCTTCGGGCTTGTAGCCAAAATCGTGTTCGCTTTTCAAAGTCACTAATTCCTTGCTCAAAAAGGCTTTTTCCTTGCCTGCGATTAAAAGTTCCTGTTTTGCCTTTGGCAGTTCAGCAAGATTATTGTATATACTTTCCAAATTCCCATATTTCGTTAAAAGCTCTACCGCGCTTTTTGGACCTATTTTTGGAACCCCAGGTATGTTGTCGGAAGAGTCTCCAACAAGGGCAAGGTAATCTACTATTTGCTCTGGGCTAACTCCAAACTTTTCTCTAACCTGCTCGGCACCAATATCAATTCCCTTTGCTCCGCTTTCAATTTGATAGATATGAATTTGAGAATTTACAACTTGCGCCATATCCTTGTCTTTGGTCACCAAATATACTAGGTAATTTTTTTTCGCGGCAAGTTTTGCGACCGATGCCATAATATCGTCTGCTTCAAAACCTTCGCAACCGAGAATTGGAATTCCGCTTTTTTCAAGAGATTCGTTGAGATACGGCATTTGCTCTACCATTTCTGGAGGCATGGGGCCACGGGTTGCTTTGTATTCGGGATAAAGTTCGCTTCTAAAAGTTTTCCTAGACACATCGCGCACAATAGCAAAATAATCGGGCTTGTGGCTTTTCACAATGCGAAGTATTGCCCCCCAATACCCGTGCAAAACCGACACAAGCTGCCCCTTGCTATTCCTGAGCGGGTTTCTGGCATAAGCATAAAACATACGAAAAGCAAGCGCAGACGAATCTATAAGAAACAAACGAAACATTATCTAAAAACCTCCCGATAGGAGGATTAATCTAGAAATTAAAACTTACCCACCGTAAACCCAGCATACAACCCAGGCCACAACCTAACTTTGTGGTCGCCAAACGTCCAGTTCCAGTGATACCCGCCGCGAGGTTCCAAATAAAAGTCATCGCCGTTATACCTAGACAAGGCATTGAATGTTAAACCGCTGGAAAGCGCTACGCCAGTCAAAAGTTTGTAAGCAGCTCCGAGCCTTATTTTTTGCAGTTGGTTGTCTTTGTATTCTTCTGTAACCCTTTGCGCTCCAAAAGGTGGTACGATTTTCATGTAAATATTCGCGCAAGTGTAGTCAAGGCTAAAGTGATTGCCCCACATTCCAAAGCGAGTTCCTACACCATAAGCTTTGCTTTGAGGCCAAATATTGTTTGGTTCCAAGGCATATTCAAGAACTGTGTAGAAATAAGGCGTTCCCATGTGCAGGGCAACACCCGTTCGTGCTGTTTCGTCCACGTAAAAAGTTCCGTCTATAATACCATTGCCAACTATATTTATTAAACCTATGGGGGTATGGTCGCTTTTTGCAGAAACATTTATCACTCCAATTTGCCGTCCAACATGACCGCCTACATTTATAACGCCTGCTTGTAAATGCTCTACGCTGCCTGCTACATTAATTACTCCGCCTTGCACAAAGCTAACTTTGTTAGCAATATTAATAACAGAGGCTTGTACACCATACAAAGAATCTGCACTAATGTTTATCGTCCCTGCCTGAACACCTTTGCCTGTTCCCGCAATGTTAGTGATACCTGCCTGAACGCCATTAAAATTCCTTGCTGCGTTGAGCGTGGAAGATACCTGCAAGCCATAAATACTTTTAGTCGCAACATTCATAAGTGACGAAATTTGAGTACCTGCCATATCATCTACTGCCAAGTTTCCTAACAATGAAATCTGTGTTCCAGAGAGTGCCCTTTGAGCACCTGTAAAGAAAAAACCTAATTGCAATTCGTTTGCGGGTTCCTTGTTGCTGGCATAGGCGTTAAAATTGAATTTGAATGGTTTTGCCCGTGCCGAATCCAAGCCCGTCATCCCAGAGGAATCCACATTGCCGCGAGCAACCGCCTTTTCCCTCTCTATGTTCTGCATATCACTCATAGAAAGCACATTCTTTTTACCCTCGGATATTTGAACCTCCTTTGCCATCCAAATTTTAGAAGGAGCCTCCATTTGAATGGAATATTTGCCAACAGGCATTCCAAGCTCTATTTGCCGCCCGCGAATTTTGTTTAGCTCTGCAA
>CAZIMU010000118.1:0-6038 GCA_964540355.1 uncultured Fibrobacteraceae bacterium
CTATGAATCTTTGCTATTATGCAATTGGTTCCTGCAAGGCAGAGAGTTATGAATTGGAGAGTTTTAATCTTTTTGAGGCTGGAATCACAACCTTAGAAGAGATTGAGGCAGAAAAAGATTCGGATGTTGCGTTTAAGTTTTACACAAATTCAAAAGAAGAGCTAAACCGCATAGTTGCAGAGTTTCCACATTTAAATTTTGAACGTGGGGAAGAAGAGGCAAAGGACTGGGATTTGTGGTGGAGAGAGAGGCAAACTCCAGTTAAAGTTAGCGAGAGCCTTTGGGTGCGGCCTCCTTGGATAAATTTTTCAGCACCAAATTCCAGCGATGTAGTTTTAACTTTGGAAGCGAAAACCGCCTTTGGCACAGGCGAGCACAGCAGCACGGCTTTGGCAGTACAGCTCTTGGAAAGCGTGGATTTAAATGGAAAAAGCTTGCTGGATATAGGAACGGGAACGGGAATTCTATCTCTGTTCGCATTGAAAAGAGGAACTAAATTTGCTGTTCAAACCGAGATTGATCCTTTCACAATTCCTTGCCTTTTTGAAAACTTTGAGCAGAACGGAGAAGGCGAGCCAAAAGTGTTTTTAGGATTTTTGGATTCCTTTAATGAAAAAGCTAAGTTCAACGTAATAGTTTGCAATATGCTCCGCACCGAAGTTTTGCCTTTGCGCTCTGATATTGAGCGACTACTGACAAAAAATGGGGAATTTATTTTAAGCGGGCAGTTGGAAAGCGAAAAGCATTTTATTTTAGATTGGTTTAAAGAGGCAGGTTTTACGGTTTGCAAGGAGTTGATTTGCGATGAATGGTGGGCTGTAATTTCTAAATTATCACCGAGGTAGAGAATGTCTAATAAATGGAAAGTTTTTTGGGTTGCTTCATTGGCTTTTGTGATATTTTTTCAGGCTTGCGGAACGCACAGCTGGGAAGAATTTTTGGTGAGTACCACAGATGAAAAAAAAATGGGGCGTGAGTTTGACAGCCTTGTTAGAGATAAACATAAAGATGTTATGAGTGCTGGCGAAGAGCTTTTCAATCCGACCACACCAGCGGAAAAAGAACTTTATGATTTCTACTTGGCAAAAGGAAAGGAAATTGTAAATTCAATAGACAAAAAAGAGCTTGATGCTCTTATACCAACAGGCGAAAAACTTTGCCGCAATAGTACAGATTGGGTAAATAATAGAAATGAAAGAGTAGCTTGCACCAAAGATAATTTCTTTGAATTTAAAATTATAAAAAGCAAGCAATTAAATGCTTTTGCTGTGCCAGGCGGTTACGTATTTTTTTACACCGAAATATTAAAGGAAAATAATACTAATAAAAATGGTTTTAAAAGCGAGAGCGAGCTTATGAGTGTTTTGGGGCACGAAGTTGGTCACGTGGTGTTGCACCATAGCAGAGAAAGCATAGTTAAGCAGGCTGCTGCTGCCGGAGTTATAAACATTCTTTTAGGTGATGGCATAGGAGCGGTTTTAGCATCGCTGGGTGCCAATTTTTGGCTTCTGGGAAATAGCCAAGATAACGAAGCCGAAGCTGATGTTAAGGGTTTTGAATACACCAATAAAATAGGCATATCTTCAGAAGGCTTAAGCGACTTTTTTTCCAGAGGGCTTAAAAGCTATGACCCTACTACTGGACACTGCGATGAAAAAAAGGAAGGGTCTGTTTTGGATGCGTTTAGCACTCATCCCCCGTCTTGCGAGAGGGTTAATAATAATAGGAAAAGAATGGAAGCTGTAAATCAAGACTTTCCAAAAGACAGGGAACCCGCTGGTAAAAAATTTACAGACCTTGTTAAAGCGGCAGGAATTTAAAGCGAATGTCTAATAAATGGAAATTTTTTTGGATTGCCTCCTTTGCCTTTGTGGTTTTTTTTCAAGCTTGCACTTGGCGTGCTTGGGAAAAGGTTTTGGTAAGCCCAACAGATGAAAAAAAAATGGGGCGTGAATTTGACAGCCTTGTTCGAGATAAGCATAAAGATATTATGAGTTCCGATGAAGAACTTTTCATTCCAAACACCGCTGCTGAAAAAGAACTTTATGCATTTTATTTAGCTAGGGGAAAGGAAGTAGTGAATTCAATAAATAAAAAAGAATTTGATGCTCTTATGCCAAGTGGAAAACTTTGCCGCAATAATCCTGATAATAGAGATGAAATGTCAGCTTGCACTAAAGATAATTTCTTTGAATTTAAAATTATAAAAAGCAATCAGTTGAATGCTTTTGCAGTGCCGGGTGGCTATGTATATTTTTACACCGAAATATTGAGTGGAAAGAAAACGAATAAGGGTTTTAAAAGCGAAAGCGAGCTTATGAGTGTTCTGGGACACGAAGTTGGGCACGTGGTGCTGCACCACAGCAGAGAAAGCATAGTGAAGCAGGCCGCCGCCGCCGGAGTTATAAAGATTCTTTTGGGGGATGGCATAGGAGCAGTTTTGGCATCGCTGGGTGCTAATTTTTGGCTTTTGGAAAATAGCCGCGAGAACGAATCCGAAGCTGATGTTAAAGGTTTTGAATATACCAATAAATTAAAGATATCTTCGGAAGGTTTAAGCGACTTTTTTGCTAGAGGACTTAAAATAGACCCTGTTACGAAAAAATGCGATATACAGAAGAATAAGTCCATTTTGGATGTATTCAGTACTCATCCTCCATCTTGCGAAAGAGTGAATAAGAATAGGGATAGAATGAAATCAGCGAAACAAAATTTTCCAAAGAATAAAAATAAGTCATCTTCTGGCAAATACTTTATGGATCTTGTGAAGGCGGCAGGGATTTGAAACTTTACTTTGATTCAAACTGCCCGCTGTGCCGCTCATTCGCTAAACTTTTGCAAAAGCATTTGAGCGGCGAAGTAGATGTTATTCCATTTCCGCAAGGCGAAGAGTCCAATGATTTTAAGCTGGAAATTCTAAACGGTGAATTTTTATACGGCAAGGAGGCAATAGATGCCTTGGAAAAAGAAGTTCCAAAAGTAAAAGATTTTTTTTGGATGCTCCCGGATGTTTACAGGGGCAAAGCTCTGCACAAAACTTATGCTTTTGGTAAATTTTTGCGCCGGCTTGTTTTTAGAAAAAAATGCGGTGAGTGCGGTTAGTTTTTTCTATATTACTCCTATGAAAAAAATCTTCAAAATCCTCGGCGTTGTTGTTGCCCTCGTTGTTGTTGTTCTTGTTGCCGCATTTTTTGTGGTTAAGAGCAAGTTCCCTCCCGAAAAAATTCAAACCCTTGTTGAAGAGCAAGCAAGCGGTATTTTAAAGCGAGAGGTTAAAGTTGGCGGAGCGAATTTTAGCTTGCTGCCACTAGGAATTCAGTTAAAAGACTTAAAAATTGCAAATAACCCAGGAAATGGGTTTAGCAAAGAACCTTTTGTGGATTTGCCGCTTGCACTCATCAAGATAGATATATTAAAACTGCTGATTTTTCAAGTAGCTATAGACAAAATTTCCATTGAAAACTTAACCCTGCTCTACGAGGTTATGCCAGATGGCAGAACCTCAATAGATGGCTTGGGTGGAGAACCTGATACCACAGCTAAAAAAGAAACCGCAAAACTTGATTTGTCAAAAATTGAATTGCCAGGGTCTTTTGCCTTGAATTCATTTCAAATAAAAAATGCCAAGGTTATTTTCAACGACCGTTCTCAAAAAAGAAAAATTATTTTGGGCAGTATAAATTTAAAGACCGGTATTTCCCTTAACAGAACTCTTGAGAATGTCAAAACATCAACATCGCTATCCTTAAAAGAGATTTCTATGGAAGATGCTGGTCTTGGGGTTCGTAAAGGCGGCATAGGTATATTCTTTGATGCAGACATAAACTCAAATGTACGCACTCAGCATTTGGATATTCAAAAACTCTCCGTAGGCTTGCAGTCCATAAAAATAAACGTAAGCGGAACCTTAGACAAATTTATGGATGATATAAAGATTGTGGACTTGAAAGTTGAATCAAATCAAATAAATTTGGCAGAGCTGATAAAAGAAATACCCGCTGGAATAAATCCAGAAATTTCAAAAGTGAGCGCAAGTGGAACGATTGCTTTTAATGCTGCGGCTAAGGGAGCAGTAGTTCCAAATAAAACTCCGCCTGTAAGCGCAAATTTGGTTTTGAGCAATATAGCAGTTGGCCACAGCGATTTGCCAACAGGAATTAGTTCTTTGACGGGCAACATAGCTTTAACAGAAAATACCTTGAACATAAAACCATTTTCGTTCCAGCTCGCTGGGCAGCCAACAAGCATTTTATTAGAAGCGAGCAATTTGCAGTCTCCACAACCGAGTTTAAACAATTTGTCGGTAAATTCAAAACTTGATTTGGGCGTTTTGTTTACGCTAGCAAACAAACTAGTTACCATTCAAGAACTTAGCTCACTTACAGGCAAGCTAGAAGCCACCATCGGTGCAAATGGCATTATAGACCCAGCCAATCCACAAAAACTTTCAGTTAATGGCAATGCAAATTTGCAAAACATAGTTGCCAAAACTCCCACAATTCCAGATGCTGTTTCTGTGAATGGCGTGGTTAAATTTTCAAATACAGAAATTTCTGTTGACCCCTCAGTTCAAATTGGAAAATCAGACGTGAAAGTAAAAGCTGTTGTAACAGATTATTTGGCAATGGTAATGCCCAGGCTTGCGGTAGGCAAAAAAACGAATATAAATGTGAATGTAAGTTCCTCTAATTTAGATTTAGACCGTTTGCTCCCGCCTGGTGATGCTACACAACCGCAAAAACAAGACGAAGTTCCAATGGAAATTTACCCAGAACTTCCAGATATAGTAGCAATCGTAAATGTCAATTTGGCAAACACGGTATTTCGCTATCTAACTCTTTCTGATTTCAATTTGGGAATTAATTTTGCAAACAAGAAGGCAAATGTGGTGAGCAAGGGACGGTTATATACAGGCGGCTTTAACACAAATGTAGCGGTGGATTTGAACAACAGAAAATCGGCGGATGTGAAACTTGCGTTGAATGTGGACAAAGTTGAAGCAAATGATTTTATAACCAACGGAAGAAAGAATATCAGTGGAGAATCTGAAATGGCAAAGCAAATTAGAAGTTTAGATAACACTATTTTTGGAAAATTCAGTATGAAAATGGATGTTCGCACAAAAGGTTTGCCGCAAAATTTTGTGGATAATTTAATAGGCCCTATTTCTGTGCAAATAGCAAATGGAAGTTTAAGAGGTTCAAAAATACTTGGAGGTGTTGGTGAAGGTCTTTCAAAATTTGAGATAGCTGGCAAAAAAGTTTTGAACCCTCCTATAAACAACAAAGGGGATATGAGTTTTGACGATTTGAAAGCTGAGTTTGAAGCGAGAGGTGGGCAGCTTTTGGTTAAAGATTTTAACGTAAACGCCAGATCTCTCGGTTTGCTTGCTTTCACTGGTACGGTTGGCTTTGACGGCATTTTAAAATTGAATATGCAAAACACACTGAGCTCGTCAATAAGTTCTGGTTTGAACAACCTAACAAAAGCAAGCCCTGTTTCGCTTTATCAAAAAGATTCAAAAGGAAACGCTCTTTTATTCTTTAACATTGGCGGTTCTCTTGGAGACCCAAAAGTAACTCTTGATGCGAGCAAAAACAGCAATCCAGTTGGCCAACTCAAAGATATGGCAAGCGCAAAGCTAAACGAGGCTAAAGACAAAGCCGCAGCAAAGCTAAATGAAGAAAAAGCCAAATTAGAGGCAAAGAAAAAAGAACTTGAAGACAAGGCCAAAGCCGAAGCCGAAGCTAAAAAGAAAGAAGCGACATCAAAAGCAAAAGATGCTGCAACCGACAAAGCTAAAGGATTGCTTAAAGGAGGGCTTAAGAGATAATCCCAGCAATCTCCTTCATTGCGGCTTCAGTATTTTTATACTCAGAGTTTTCGCCTATGCCTTGCACCAAGAATTTATTTATGGCGACTTGCCTTTTAATGGCAATGTCAATTTCTTGGTCAGAACCTTTGGCGTAAGCACCTATATTTATTAAATCTTCATTTTTGCGATAAACGGCAAGGCTTCGCAAAAGGGTTGCGGAATA
>CAZIMU010000119.1:0-5986 GCA_964540355.1 uncultured Fibrobacteraceae bacterium
GGAAGTTCTATTTGACCCGAATTTGGGTCTAATATACGCATAACTATTTTTTCCATCACTCCTCTTTTGCGCAGAGAGATGGGGAAAGAGCTAACACGCAAATCCACTTCCTTGCCGCGAAAGCGCACGGTGAAACGACCGTCCAAGGGTTTGCGTTTTTCTGCAATATCCATGCGAGACAAAAGTTTTACCCTAGATAAAATTTGAGGCATTAAACGAGCTGGAATTGGCGGCATAACGCTTAAATCGCCGTCTATGCGAATGCGGAGTTTTAAAAAAGTTTCTTGGGGTTCTAAATGTATATCAGAGGCTTTGCGCGCAATGGCATCTTGGATAATGGAGCTAACCAATTTAACAACCTGCTGTCCTTCTTCGTCTGATAGTTGGTCTTCATTATTGGCTTCCTCCTCTTTGTTTACGGTTTGCAGGTCTTCGGATTCGTTGAGCTTGGAAAGCTCTTTCATAGCCTCGCCGCTTGCGTGGCCCATATAAATTCTATTTATTGTTTCTAAAATATCTTTTTCGCTTGCCATCACAGGATTTATTTCTTTTTGAACCTTAAATCTTATGTGGTCAATTGTTCTTTGGTTGCTTGGGTCGTGCATGGCAAGGGTTAAAGTTTTGCCCATAACAGCAAGCGGTACAATTTTGTATGAACGGCAAAATTCCTCTGGCAAAAGATGCGTAACTTCTGGTGAAATTGATATTTCGTTTAAATTTGCCGTTGGAATTTCAAGCTGTGCAGAGAGAATTTCTATTAAACGCTCTTCGGTCATAAAACCGAGTTGCATAAGCATTCTGCCAAGACGCAATCCCGTTTTTTTTTGCTCTTCAAGTGCTTTGTCGCGCTGTTCTGCGGTTATGTAATTCCTTTCTACAAGCAACTCACCTATGCGTTTGTGTTCTTTATGCTGTAGTTGCTCGCCTAATATAAGGGTCATCCGCTCTTCGCTAACAAAGCCAAGACGCGTTATTATTTTGCTTATGTGTAAACCGGTACGTTTTTGTTCCCTTATTGCATGGGCTAATTGATATTCATCTATCAGCTTCTTTTGTAAAAGAATTTGCCCAATTTGCAATTTAGGATCTGGCATCTTAATTACCTCTATTTCTCTCCTTTCTCTCTCCTAATTCCAAACATCTCTACGAACTGTTCTTGAGCAAACTTTGGAGCCTGAGCTACTTTATCGCCATCCTTATACTCTATTTGCCAATAGAACTTGGTAATTCCCACATAAGCACCAGATCCAGCAAATCTGTTCTTGTTGGTTTTCAAATCCCATGCCAAGTAGAAATCATAGTTGTTGGAGTAGCAATTATTGGTATTGTCATCAGGGCCACCTTTTTTACGGAAAATTTTATCTGTGCATCTTGCCGCAACAGGGTCTCTGTGCGCAGTGTAATTGCCAAGATTGGTATGGTAATATGCACTAGCATGGAGAGTTATGCCTTCGGCAATATATTTGTCAAAGTCTTCTTTAGTCTTAAGCTCTATATATTTACCTTTGCTGTCTTTGATTTGGCAAACGCCATCAACTCCATTTCCATCAGGAGGAAAACACTCCCTTCTAATCCTATCCACTTCGTAATCAATGTTAGTGGAAATGCTAAAAATGGTTCCTACTGAGCCTGGATAGTTCCTAGCCGCCTCTTTTGCATTCATATCTTTGATTATTGGCAAAAATTCCGCAACGTCGCCGGGTTCAAATAAACCATAGCTCTTATTGTTTTTGCCATTTTTTATTTCATCGCTAACCCAATCGGCGCATGGATTGCCTTTGTATTTACATCCTTTATATTTATTACCCAAAAAGAATGGGTCATCTGGCTTTGCTTCTTTGTCAATTGCCGAGATTTTAATTTGCTCTTTATTGTAACGATTCGCTCCAGTTATAAGCACGCCTATTTCTCTGGGATTGGCAGTATTGCCTTCGGCATCGTAGAACACATCAACACCATCTTTCTTTTCAGTTTTCTCTGGCCAACGGATTCTTATCCAGTCGGATGCTTTTGGCATACGAGTTGTTCCGCCATCAGCAGTATTGCGAGCGTAATAAACCATATTAACAATGTTATCGCCAATTTCATTTTTAGCTGTTACGGTATCGTATTTATGGAGATCTTCGCCATTAGTGTTTGGCGTGTAATCTGTTGAAAAGGCAACATCATCATTACTTTTCTGTTTGGGCAATTCCCACTCCCAGTTTAATGCACTGTTTGTATTGGTTATATTATTATATGACTGACTATGCTTGTCAGAACCTTCTTTATCTCTTTTGGAACATTTAGAACCTTGACTATGCTCAAAGCAATAGCTGAATGGATTTCTAATTATCAAAGGATCTTCAACATTTGGAGCTGCAAATATAGGCTCAGACAAGGTAACCTTTAGCAAATCACGGCAACCCTCAGCACTGCCCATGCAACCTTTTTCATCATTCATAGTGTACTCAGCTCTCACCACAACGGGCGGAATGCGATCCATCACTTTAGCTTCATAACCATCGTACTTAAACGATTTATTTGGATCACATATACTTGTGCACTTGCCTTGGTCATTGAATGAAATATAGCTCACAAGACTACCTATACCAGACGTTAAAACACCTCTGGAGAATGTAGTTGTATCAGCAATTACTACTAAGCTATCACCTTCTTTCATATATTTTTCCCAGTACGCCACATTTCCCTTAAGGAACGATTCCCATTCACTCTTATTTTTGTACAAGCTCAGAATATTAGCACTATTTCTCAGGTATTCTGCTTTATAAGCAGGATTATGAAAAGCCACTGTATTTCCATCTTCCCATGTGACATCTAAGAGAATCGGTAGCAAACTATCTACAATTGCACCCTTATCATTTTTAAAAGATTTACTGAACATAACTCTCAAACTATCTCCAATGCCATCGCCATTTCTATCGTAAACATAACTGATTAAAGGCATTGGAATTGGTGCATTTCTGAATTGCAGTTTATCCCATTCCGCAAAAGTGAGACTCTCGCTAATTCCCCAAATTTGCCATTTAGCATAATCTTTGTCTGCAACAACATCTCTGCCTCTTATGTAAATATTTAGCTTCCCGTTTTCCATTATCATGGAACCATTGCTTTGAACAATGGATTTCTGCCACATATTGTTTATACTGGCATTGTTTGTGGTACTGGTTTCGCGAATCAGAAAGCTGCAATGATCGCAAAGTGTGTTTCGCACTGTATCCCAAGCCACAACATGTACTTCCAAGGATTGGTCAACATAAGGAGACAATATATCTCCCTTTGTCCACCACAAGAATCCACTGACAGAACTGGGATCCTTAGAATTAACAAAGCCTCCACCACCAGTACTATC
Organism: uncultured Fibrobacteraceae bacterium; assembly: GCA_964540355.1. Taxonomy (GTDB): domain Bacteria; phylum Fibrobacterota; class Fibrobacteria; order Fibrobacterales; family Fibrobacteraceae; genus Fibrimonas. Next base: position 3,353 of record CAZIMU010000119.1, read on the forward strand.
AGTCGCAAACCTAAGAGCTGGCTGATATATGGTTATCGTTTGGGATGGTGTATCATCCGATATCACAATACCGTCTAAATTTATATTAAACTCCTTTTCACCCATCTCATAATCACCCATTACCCACAAGGTATCTATTCCGCTTTTAGGAATTCTGCGTGGGAAAGTTGCTATTTTTTTGCCACTGCTATCCGAATAAACTTTTAGATCTTCAGTACCCGATAAGAAATATTCCACTACGTCATCTCCTATGTCTTCTGAATCAAAGGAAGTATATTTTTTAGGATCTGCCCACTTACCAACAGCTATGTAAATCGGTGTACGCCTGCCTGCAATTACGGATTGGTTCCTTCTTGTTCTATCCTCACCATAACTATCATACAAGTTTTCTCCATCCAATTTGCCCCAAACTATGCGGGCATCTGTTGGGCTTTTTAAATTATCTATCAAAAGATGTTTGCTTGTGGTTACAGGACTGCCATTGACATACATCAAACGAGCAAACACATTCCAGTTTCCAGACGGTACCTTAACATTTGACATTGCTGTTGGGTTGCCTTTGCATTGGTCACGACCTCCGCAAACATAAACCGCCTTCTTTATATTAATGCCGCTACCCGCAACTCCATCTTTTGCAAAGCAGGTAAAATTAGTGATATCGCCTGTGCAATTAGCACTATTTTTCTCAGAGAGCTTTATAGTGTCTTTTTCATTTCCGCGATTTACCATATAGAAGTCCACTTTATAAGCTCCATCATCTATAAGGTCATCTCCACAAATGTCTTTTTGGCTAATGCCACCTGTTATCATCTTGTTGGCAGCGCAATCATTTCCGCTGCGAATACTTGCACACATCCAATTCTCCCTACGTCCTTCTGGTTGGTTAAAGAAGGAGGTTTTTTGCGTTATGTACATATTTGTGCTAATACGTACATTGGATTGGGTTGCCATGCGCTCGCAAAAGAATATATCTATGGGATATGTTTCACCTGCCTTGAGTGCTTCAGGAACTTTTATTGTATCTAGATCCACATAGCCAGGGGCAGCATTGTGAACACCACCCAAATCTATCACAAGCTGGTTGTTTATGAATATCCAAATATCATCATCGCCTCTGAAAAGGAATTCCTGCCCTTTTTCATAAGTGAACTGTGCATGACTTTCAAAGCAGAAGCTTAAATTGGCTTGCGGTTGGTTACTAGCATTAAGAAAAACTTGGCCAGTAGGCCCGGGGCGAACTTGACAGCCAGCAGGAGCGGTGCCATAATAAGTGCTAAGATTGGCTCCATCTGCAAGATATGTGCGTTCAAAGGCATTAACGCCCCTGTAAATTGAATCTCTCCATTCCTTTGTCATATTATTCATGGCAGTAGTGCTAGGGTTTTGAAAACAAGCTACGGTATATCTTTTATTGCAATCTGGGCATTTTGCTGCATAATCCGCTGCGGAACCATCTTCGGTATATGAAGGGTCTAAGACATAGGGGAAAAAGCCACCTACCAAATTTCTGCCATTATCCGCTCCAGCTGCTGGATTTGCCGGGGTACGCATTTTATCGCTATCAAACTCCCAGTTGGTTCCAGACCTGCCAAAGGGCATATCGTAGCATCTAGGTATATTAGATACTTTGCCATTCAAAACACCTTCGGGAGTAAAGGCAGCATCAAAAGATTCCTTGCTTCTCCAATTTGACTGACCAGGAGTTGCTATAAAAGTGGGTTTTTTCGTTGTTGGGTCCAAGGTCGGAGCCACTATTTTCCTTCTTATACTCGAATTTGCGGTTGAGAGTTGAACATAGGTACCACTGAAGCTAGGATTAACCGAACCATCTGTATCGTAAATAAAGGCGGCCATTTTATATGAGCATCTGCCTGCTTTTTCTTCGCCCAAATCTGGAGGGTTAGAATTGCCAAACACAAAATCATTCTCGCCAGAGGCAAGGTTTTGATAATAATAAAGCGAAGAAGATGTTCCAAATTTTGAACGCAACGGAATATATGCTGGCGGATATCCTGGCTTGTCAACACTGTCGGGGTGGACAGCTCTGATGCCATTTTGGCCTAGCACGTCTTTTCCCTTGGAACCTAGGAAAATCAGAATACTGTCTGGAACATCGCTTATTGAGGCGAATTCCTTTTTGAACCAGCCACACCTAGTATGAATTTGCATTAATTCCGGTTCGGTTTTTTTATCCCCGTCATAGAGATAGCTATTGCCAGCCACCCACTGGTCATTGTCGGGGGGCAGAAAATAAAATGTAACGGCTGCAAAAAGCGTATGGCATCCCAAAGCTAGGATAGCCGATATCCTTTTTAAACAAACGGAATTTTTCATAATGGTACCTCAACTATAAATATATAAAATTATCGTGGTTTCGGCTAAACTTACCCACTAGTTCACCAAAGCGAAGCAGAAATGAATAGACAATATCACAAAAAAACAGCATTATGCGGATGAAAGGACTTGAACCTTCATGCTGTTGCCAGCACTAGAACCTGAATCTAGCGTGTCTACCAGTTCCACCACATCCGCATATAGCCCAAAATACAAATTCTCTACCAAGTGTGGTGGTATACTTATTCCACCACATCCGCATATAGCCCAAAATACAAATTCTCTACCAAGTGTGGTGGT
>CAZIMU010000120.1:0-5946 GCA_964540355.1 uncultured Fibrobacteraceae bacterium
CGGCTCTGATACTTTTTCGCGAGATTGGCTTGCCTGTGGAATTGAACAGCTACAATCAAAGCGTGGTTAGCGAAGCCGATAAACTGTGGGCTGGCAGGGCACTCTCTGAAATTTCTCTTTCCGCAAACGGAAAAACCGTTATTGGCAGAGGCATTTCAAGTGATACGTTGCGTGCAAATATGAAAGCAATTTTTGGGGGTGTGAATAAACTTTACAGGTGATTATGTTAAAATACCTCTCTTGCTTGCTATTATTGCTATGCGTTTTTGCAAACAGCGCGGAAAGCCCTAAATTCATATTCAAAAAGGGTAGTGGCTTTGCTGCTTTTGATTTGCAGCAAGACAACTTATATTTTCACAAAGACAGCGATAATTTGCGTTTGATAGTTAATGGGAAAAATATAAGAATGGCATATAAAAGCGAAGATAAGGAGAAAATGCCATTTCCAAAAAATTTTAGGATAAAGACTTTCCAAGAAAAAGCCGAGATAGTTAAAACCTACAGGGATTTTTTTAGAAGCGAATTTGCACTCATGCTTCAAGCCTTTGTATATACAACCCCAGAGCTTTTTGACTGGGACATTGAAAAATTCAAAACTATGCAAAATTCTTTTTTGATTTCCGAGAAAGAACTGGATGAAATTTTTTCCCGCGGAACTCCACCAAAATTATACACAGTAGCAAAATTCAAATGCAAGACTGGCGAAAACGTTGTTTTTGAGAGCGATGCAAATGGAAATTTCTTTATGGAAGTAGAGTGAGGCTTTTTTCAAAAACAATCACTTTTCTGTGTTTCAAATGCCGACACAGCTCATTTCCATAGATTTAGCCGTTTTTGCAACCCTGCCAATTATGGAAAATTATTTTGTGACATATTCGTAATTTTTACTACATTCACGTATAAGATGACTAACTTATTATGGACAATATTACTCCTTATCGGACTGGTTAACGCACAACCCATAACATACACATACAAATACGCCTTGGAAACTCCGGTGAATATCAGGTCTGGCAAGGGGACTAATTATGAAATTATTGGAAAAATGACAGAGGATGAGCGTTTTGAAATGGATGCTTCCTGCAAATCGGGTTGGTGCAAGGCAAGAGCAAGAGGCATTGAGGGATGGGTGCATATTTCACAGGCAAAACCAAAACCGACAAAAGAAATAACTCAAAGCGAAAGCGAAGGCAAAGGCAAAGGCGAAGGCGAAGGCGAAGGCGAAGAAGATGCAGAATGGTGGGTTATACTCTTAACAATATTGATAACAATACTTGGAATATATGGAATATGGAAATTCATAAAATTTTTATGGCGTAAGGTATTATTTTTTACAAAATCAGTTTCTGAGCTAGTACCACCGCCACCACAACCAGCTCCTGCACCGCCGCCACCACAACCAGCTCCTACACCACCGCCGCCGCCAAAGCCACAACCAATTCCTACGCCAGAGCAAAGTAATCCTCCTGTTCAAGTATATGAGGCTAAATTTGTTGAGTTATTAAGAAAAATCTTGCAAGAAAGAGGACCCGGCATTTTTGACGATGCAGGAACTTTCCGTGCTATTTTTTTGGACTATGGGAAAAATGAACATCAACGTGAAATAAAATTGTTGGTAAAGGTTTTAGAAAAGAAAATCCCAAAAAGATTGCTAGAAGGTGAAATTAGCAACAGAAAAAGAGATAAAGCAATGCTGGCAAAAATTTTGAACGATGATGAAGGTATAGATATTAACCTTGCCAACGGTATGTTGAATTGTTTATGCCATATTCTTTTTAATGAACCTTTAGAAACTACGGATATTAAACCATAAAATAGGAGAGCAAAAAATGGCAGATTTAGCAAAAGGCTATACAATTCAAACAATAAACTTTCAAAAAGTTGTTGTTGGCGATAAACTTGGCGAAGGCGGGCAAGGTGCTGTGTACCGGGTTGACTATGGCGGCAAGCCAAAAGCCCTTAAATGGTACAGCAAAAAATTGAGCAATCCAGATAAATTCTATAAAAATCTGGAAAATAACATCAAAAAAGGCAAACCGACAGGTACATTCCTTTGGCCTGAAGACATAACCGAAAAAGCTGGCAATGCTTTTGGATATATAATGGATTTAAGACCAAAAGAATATTCTGATTTTTCTGAGATTCTTTTAAATAGGGTAAAATTATCTCCAAAAGCGACTATGACTACGGCTCTAAACCTTGTAAATGCTTTCCGAGCTTTGCATAGCAAAGGTCTAAGTTATCAAGATTTGAACGATGGCAACTTTTTTATAAATGCCCAAACTGGTGCTGTTCTCGTGTGCGACAACGACAATGTTACCCCAGACAGAGAAACAAATGCTGGAAATATAGGCGGCAAACCAGGTTATATGGCTCCAGAAATAGTGTGTGGGAAAGCCAAACCCGATGCTTACACGGATGCACATTCTCTAGCCGTTATTTTATACAAACTCTTTTGCAGGCATGACCCGCTGATGGGTGTAAAATATGTAAACTCCGTTTGCATAACAGAAGCAAAAGAAATGGAACTTTATGGCACAAATCCTGTTTTTATACATGACCCAAAAGATGCCAGCAATCGTCCGGCAGCCGGAATACATAAAAATCCTATAAATCTTTGGCCTATATATCCTAAATTTTTTCAAGACGCTTTTATAACATCTTTCTGTGATGGAATGAAAAATCCCGGAGCCAGATTAACCGAGAAAAAATGGGAAGAAATCCTTATACAATTGCGTAGTGAACTTATAGAATGCTTAAAGTGCAAAAAAGATATTTTACTAAAAGATGCTACAGCCAGAATAATCTGCCCTAGTTGCAAGGCAGAAGGCAATGCTCCGTTTCGTTTGGAAGTGAATGGCTATAAAGTACCATTATTTCCGGGTGTAAAAATTTACGAGCGTCAAGTTGGCGATTCGCTTGATTACGAAAAAATTGTTGGCGAAGTTATTATGAATAAAAATAATCCATCGCTCTGGGGAATAAGAAATGTTTCTGATGCAGGTTGGAATATGTCTGCACCGAATAAAGAAGATAAGCAGATAAATAAAGAATCTGTTGTTCCTGTAGCAGAAGGCGTTTCTATAAAGTTCAAAAATAGTTCAAGCAAAATTGTTAAACCATAACCACAAGGAGGAAAATATGTTTGACAACGTAGAAGGCATAGTAAGACGGCAAATGGTGCTGTTTTTTTGCGTAGATGTTTCCGGCAGCATGAGCGGAGAAAAGATAGGCACCGTTAACAACACAATGCGCGAGGTCCTGCCAGACCTGAAAGGCATAGGCGGTTCGGATGTTGATTTAAAAATCGCCGTGCTTAAGTTCAGTCATGGAGCAGAATGGATTACTCCAAAGCCTGTTTCCGTTGATGAAGGTTTTCAATGGAGTTCTTTAGATGTAGATGGACCCACCGCTTTGGGTGCTGCATGCAAAGAATTAGCAAAGAAAATGTCACAGACTGAATTTTTGAATGCACCCAGTGCTTCGGTAGCTCCTGCCGTATTCTTGATGTCTGATGGTGCTCCAACAGATGATTTTGAAGGTGGCATAAGTACATTGAATGCCAATAAATGGTTTAAATACGCTATAAAAGTAGCTGTTGCAATAGGCGAAGATGCGGATTTGGATGTTCTTGCTAAGTTTACGGGAAGCAAGGAGGCAGTTATAGTTACTCATAATGCGGAGCAGTTAAGAAAATGGATAAAATTTGTATCCGTTACTTCCTCGCAGATTGGCAGCAAAAGCACCCCTGCTTCTGGCAATGGGCAACCAGAATCAAAGCAGTCTGTTGTTATTAATGCAATACAGCAAGAGGCTCAAGAGATGCAAGCAAGCGGCGATGCTGCCTTGGCAGCTCCAGACGATAGCTGGGGAGGTTCATGATAACATTTAGCCATAGGGCACAGGGTGCTTCGCATTTAAAAACCGAGCCGCCAATTCCTTGCCAGGATTATGCAGGTAATTACGAAAATGAAAAGCCTGAATATGGAATTGCGGCTATTGCAGATGGGCACGGCAGTGCCAAGCACTTTCGTTGCGAAATAGGTTCTCGTTTAGCCGTAGAAGTTGCTTTGGATGCAGCCAAGGAATACATGAAACGCAAGGATGGAATTCAAAAAATTCAAAAAATGTCCCTTAATAAATCTCTAAGTAAAGAACAAAAAGAAAAAGAAGTAGATGGAATATTGAGGCATTTAAAGAATTACATAGTCTATGAGTGGAGAGAACGGGTAAAAAAACACTTTGAAGAAAATGTACTTTCTGAGAAGGAAATTGAAATCTGCGAAAAAGAAAAGTTGGATATGAGCAAGGAAGAATGGAATATTGCTTTATATGGCACAACTTTGCTCTTTGCTATATTGATTCCTTCTAATATGCAACCAGGAATTTTGGCATTTCAAATTGGAGATGGCGGTTGTGTTTTAATAGATGAGAATGGTGAGCCAAGATTTTTGAAAGAGCTATTTGATGAAGTTCAGGAAGGTGGTAGAACAAATTCCATTTGCGCTTCTAACGCTGCCGAGAATTTTCTACATATTTGGGAATCAGGAAAATTCAAGGGTATAACCGTTGCTTCAGATGGTGTCACAGATTCCTTTGACCGTTCAAATGATAGCTATTTAAAATTTACTAAAACGCTGTTTCAGAATTTTGAAAATTCTCCCACAGATGAAGTAAAAAATAAATTGGGCGAATATTTACCTGAATTATCCAAGCAAGGTAGCGCAGACGATATGTCCATTGCTGGGATATTTAAGTTGGAGGTAAAGACAGAAATCAAGGAGTAATATGAACACCGACCTACTTAATGCCGTAAAATACGCTGTAGCAGAAAGAGGCGAGTCTAGAATGGGATGTTCTTATTGATTTCGCAGGCGGTGAATAAATGAGGTAATGTAAATGAGCGAAACCTGTGCAGTGTGCAAAAAAATCAAAGAAACGAAAATATGCAAAGTGTGCGGATTTTCAGGTGATGTGTCTATAAATAAAGATGTGAAACCTTACCGAAAGAAATGGAAAACAAAAACACGGGAAGCAAAATTATGGGCGCAAGAAATGGAAAAAAAATACGACATTTTCATTGATCCAAGAGATGGCAAAGCGTACAAAACCATAGAAATAAACGGGCAAGTTTGGATGGCTGAGAATTTGGCTTATACCATAGGCGGCAGATATTACAAAGACGAGCCTGCTTATGGCAAAAAATACAGACTGTTATATAAATGGGAAGATGCTATAAAAGCCTGCCCAAAAGGCTGGCATTTGCCAAGCCTTGAAGAATGGCAAAGCCTGGCTTATATGGGCAACAGATTTTGGTATTGCAAAAGCCTTATGGCAAAAATTGGATGGGCAGATTGCGAAGGCACAGATGATTACGGTTTTGCGGCTTTGCCGGGCGGCCACGGTCGCTACAAAGGCTATTCAGACTACGAATTTTTCCATGATTACGAGGGCGGTTATTGGTGGACTAGTTCGGAACGCTCAGCCTACAAAGCCTATTATTGGTACATATGGTCCTCAGGGAGAGGCTATAAAAAACACTGCTATAAGAACAGCTTGTTCAGCGTCCGTTGCGTGAGAGATTAAGCCAAAATATAAACATACAAGTTTAGTATGTTACTATGTATTAGGCATTTTTTTGTTAAAAAATTTATGAAAATTTGGGAAAATTTCAGGAAAAATCTTATTGCCAAAAAATAAAATACAAAAAAAGTGCCGCGAATATCACACGAAAAAGACATAAAATTTCCAAAAATGCAAAAATATATGATTTTCATCACCAACATTGCCCAAAAAGTGTTACACCCCAAAAGTATTTGGAATATTAAGTTATAAATAAATAAGAAACCGCCTCAAAGGGCAAGGAGAGCAACATGAAAGACAAGCATTATGTTAAGGAACTTTTAGGCAAATGCAAAAGCGTTCCGTTGTTGTCAAAGGAAGAGG
>CAZIMU010000121.1:0-5905 GCA_964540355.1 uncultured Fibrobacteraceae bacterium
ACATCGTCTCCGGCTTCGCCATCTCCTCTTGTAAGTCCGCGTACCAGTTTTCCGTTTATGTACAAAAGAGACATGCTAACGCCGTCTATTTTTATTTCGCAAGCATATTCAATTTTATCGCTTATCAAGTTGCTGAGTTGGCGCTCCCAGTCTAAAACTTCGGTTTCGCTGTAGGTGTTTGCAATGGAGAGCATTGGAGTTTTATGAGCAATGCGCATGAAATCGCCAGAGGTTTCTTTGCCAACCATTTGAGTAGGGGAGTCTGCCCGCTTTAATTCAGGATATTCTTTTTCCAGAGCTTCCAATTCTTTTAAAGTGGCATCAAATTCAATGTCTGAAAAGAGAGTTGTTTTGCCCTCGTAGTAAAGGCGGTTCGCTTCACTGAGCTTTAGGGTGAGTTCTTTGATTCGTTCCGAAGGTGTAGGCATAATACAACACGCACCATCTTTAATTCCCATCAATAGTTAAATTCTCACAATTCAAAAGTTCTTGCGGAATGTTATCAATGGGATTTCCATTTATCGCTAGAAGTCGTAGCGAAGCGCATTTTGCTAGGCTTGTTGGCAATGTTTCTAACTTGTTCTCATCTAAAATTAGCTCTTTTAGTTTGCTAAAACCAGAAAATTCTGGAGGCAAACTTTTTAACTCGTTTCCAGATAAAACCAATTCCTCTAAACAGCTCAAATTAGCCATGCTTGCAGGAATGGCACTCAGATTGTTATTATCCAAAAAGATTTTTTTCAAATTTTTTAGGTTTCCAATTGAGTCTGGCAGGGATTCCAATAGATTATCGTGCAGGCTGAGTTTAACAAGGGATTTTAAGTTGCCTATATTTTTTGGCAGGATTGTCAATAAATTATTTGCTAGGTTCAGCATTTTGAGATTTTGCAAGTTGCATATTGAATCTGGAAGGTCGGATATCGTGTTATAGCCTAGGTAGAGTTTTTCGAGATTTTCTAGCAGGCCAATGCTTTCTGGCAGGTGCATAATACAGTTGCCTCTAATGGACAACTGCCGCAAATTTTTCAATTTGCCTATTTCATCGGGAATATAAGCTAATCTGTTATCGTCTAAATTGAGTTTTTCCAAATTTTCAAGCTCAAAAAGCTCTGGTGGAAGCTCAAAAAGCTCGATATCCGATAAATCCAAGTCATTGCTCTCGGCAGCTTCTTTTATTTTTTCGGTGGCTTGTCCTAAAGCCTCTTGCGCTCTGCTCAAATATATACAAGCAGCCTTTTTTAACAGTGTGTCGTTCATAATTAAACCTTTGTTATGTCTGCTTCTTTCTCTGCCAAAGCCGCATCTATTATACCTATATATTTATCAGTGGTTTTTTGAATATTGTCAATTTGCTTTTTGGATTCGTCTTCGGGCAGTTCTTTGTTCTTTTTAACAGCATCGTTTGCCTCTCTGCGCAGGTTTCTTATGGCGGTACGGCCATCTTCTGCGTGTTTTTTTGCCATTTTTGCGAGTTCTTGCCTGCGCTCGGCGGTTAAAATTGGCATTGCAATCCTAACACTATCGGCTTCTTTTGATGGGTTCAAGCCCAAATTCGCAGCTAAGATAGCCTTGCATATAGGGTCTAAGAATTGTTTTTCCCAGGGGCTAACTAAGAGCATCCTCGGTTCGGGGCATTTCACGGTGGCAATTTGAGGAATTGGGGTTAAAGTGCCGTAATAATCCACTTTTACATCGTTTAGAATGGCTGGAGAGGCTTGACCGGTGCGCAGTCTGGCAAATTCACGGTGAGTAGCCTCAACCGCCTTTTCCATTTTGGCTTCTAATTCTGTTGCCATAAAAAAACCTCCAATGCTATGCTATGTAAATATAACAATTTTATGCGAAAAATGCAAGTCCCTATTTTTTACCCTATACCCCATACCCTATACCCCATACCCCATACCCTATACCCTATACCCTATACCCAAAATTTTTTCTATATTTATATTCCCAATGGGAAGGTGACCGAGCTGGCCGAAGGTGCGTCCCTGCTAAGGACGTGTGGGCTTTAAAACCCACCGCGAGTTCGAATCTCGCCCTTCCCGTTTTTTACGTGGTATATATGAAAAATTTGTGCAATGTAGTTTTGTTGATTTCTCTTTTGGCATTGTTTGCAAATGCCGAGGAAATTCCAAGCGACAGTTCTTTGGTTGTTGTGCAAGACAGCTCTTTTATGGTTGCCCAAGAGAGTTCCTCGTCAGTTGCCCAGGAAAGTTCCTCATCAATTGTGCCAGAAAGTTCTTCCTCATTAGTGGTATGCGAGCAAGAAAAACCAGACTATCAAAAAAACCTTAGGATGGTGGCTTATTTGCACCCCTTACCTCTTTTTTTGGGTGGGGCATACAATATGCTTATGTTCACTTCAACAATTGAAAAACCTTTGAGTTTAAGCAATTCAGTGATAATCCAGCCAACTATTTGGTATGGCAGCTCAGACGATTATGTTGCGGATGTTGTGGAGTACGAAGATTTCACAAAACTCGGTATTGGTATAGGAATACGCCAATATTTAGTCAACAAAGGTTCTGGTTTTTATTTGCAGGCAATAGCTAGTGTATATCGTACTTCTGCCGAGCGTATTCAATACAGAGAAAAAAGCGATAACCACCAGCCTAACGGTTACGAAATTAGAACTTGGATAATAGAAAAAGGCCTCATTTTAACCGAAATAATGTTTTACATAGGTTCGGCGCATAAATGGCAAAATATAAATTTATTCTACGAAGGCGGCCTAGGTTTGGGCTACGATGGCACAAATGTTTTTAAAATGGGTTATATCAACAAATTAGCAATCAACTTTAATTTGGGCATAGGCATACCCTTCTAAAATACAACTAGGTCGTTCTTGTGAATGGCCTCTTTTTGGTTTTTTGTTCGCATTATTTTTCGCAAATCTTCACTGTCAAAGCGGCTTATTCCACGTGCTATTTTGTTGCCTTTTGAATCTTTAACATCTATGAGGTCTTTTGCACTAAAATGACCGCTAAGGCTTTCTATGCCAACCGGCAAAACGCTTGCATTCTTTTTTCTTATTGCGTTCACGCCACCATCGTCTATGGTTATTGAGCCTTTGGGGGTGCTTACAAAAGAGAGCCATTTTTTGCGGCTGCCGAGTTTTTTTGCATTGCCCAAAAATAAAGTTCCAGTAGCGTTTTCAAACAGAACTTCGTTAGGCAGAATTTTGGTTCCATTTGCCAAAAAAGCATTGCAACCGGAGCGGGCAGCTGCTTTTACCGCTTCAACCTTGCTGTGCATTCCGCCCGTGCTAACCGCAGAGCCAGCATTGCCGGGTTTTCCTGCCAAATTTAAAATTTCTTGGGTTATTTCTGGTACCAAGTTCAAAAGTATAGCCTTGGGGTTTGTTTTAGGGTTTGAGTCAAAAAGACCATCTTCATCTGTGAAAAGTAATAGCAAATCTGCATTCCAAAACAAGGCAACATCGCTGGAGAGTTTATCGTTGTCGCCAACTTTTATCTCTGCTGTGGCAACGGAATCGTTTTCGTTTATTATGGGAATAACTTTGTGCTTTAACATTGAGTTGAAAGTGTTTTGCAGGTTTTTATAGCGGCTTCTATCTCTAAAATCCTCTGCGGAAAGGAGAATTTGCCCAACCGTTATGCCTTCTTTTTCAAAAGCGTTTCTGTATGCGTGCATCAAGTCTATTTGCCCAACCGCTGCGCAAACCTGCTTGTCTGCTATATTTTTTGGTTTTTTTGTGTAACCAAGCCTTGCCATTCCAGTTCCTACCGCGCCGCTGCTCACAATAGCTATTTCTTTACCTGCTTTTTGCAAAATAGCAACGGATTTCGCGAATTTTCTTATGAATCCCAAATCAACGCCATTGCTACCGGCATCCACCAATATTTTAGAACCGAGCTTAATAACAATTCGCCCAGATTCAGCGAGTAAATTTTTTCGCAAGTCGCTCATCGCCAGCACCCCGCCCATCCTCTATCCACAGGGGCTGAATTTTTGCTCTTTGCCGTTAAATTTTGATAGTCCCAAAACAGAAGTTCGCCTTTTTTTCCGTCCCATATACTCCATTCGCTTTCCCAGTCAAAGGTTTTTCTGTCTTTTATGTTCACTTCAATATAAGAGGCAAAAGCCAAATAGCGAACCTTGTACCGCGAACTTAAATTTTTCAAAAATGCCTTTAGTTCCTTGTTTTCGCTCAGAGGAATTTCCTTTAAGTTTGCAAAGGCCTTCCAAAATTCCGTGGAATCTTTTTCTGGAACTCTGGAGCTTGGAAAGAGCAAAACCCGTTCATTGTTTGGAAACCAAGTTCTAAGAATAGAATCCTCTTTTGCGGCAAAATCAAATTCCACCGCGCTTTCGCTAAAGCTATGACAATAATCGCATTTTTCCGGCGAACGGGCAATAACATTGAGTGCAGGCAAAACGCCTATCAATTCGCCAGAATCAAGCACTAAAATTTCATATTTCTTTTCCCTATAAGATTTGTTTATTTTCACTTCAAAATCGGGGGCTTCGCCGCTGCGGCAATTATCGCAGGGAGGAGCCTCTTTGCCAGCAGGCGAGTTTTGAACCGCACAGGAAAAAAGCAGGAAACATATTCCTGCCATTGCCTTGATTATATTACACTGCTTTCGTTTTGCCATTGCTTACTGTTCTGAATCCTGAATGCAACGCACTGAATAAAAGTTGCCCTTATTGTAGTCGTCCCTAGACACATATGTATAACCGCCGTATATGTATCGGGCGTAGGCTAAACTACCATTTTCAGAGGCACTCCACCAATAGCCGTAAGTGCTGGCAAGTTCGAAGGAACCACCAGAAGTACCACGACCGCCCGGCAGAGCCGAAAAACCTAGGGCATCCGTGCCTGTGTTATTAGCCCACAAAATGGAGTTGGCTTTCAATTGAGTCCCTTCTATGCTACCAGCATAACTTACCAGAGTCGCCCATTCTACATCAAGGGGTAAATGCCAACCAGTTGGGCATACTGTAAGTGCCGTTGCCCAAGTATATAGCCTGCCATAGGTATTGCAGTTGGCTTTGTTGTTGGTATAGCATACGCTACCTGTGGCATCGTAATTTAAATTTTCTGCCATCCAAGTTTGTGTACCGATTTTAATTGTTCTGTAAGTTTTGCTATCGCGGCTATCAGTGAGTGGTGTACCGCTATTTGGGTGGCTGGGACTGCTGGGCGGTATGTATCCATCCTTAACGCAACGCACAGAATAAAAGTTGCCCTTATTGTAGTCGTCCCTAGACACATATGTATAACCGCCGTACATGTATCGGGCGTAGGCGAAACTACCAGATTCAGAGGCACTCCACCAATAGCCGTAAGTGCTGTTAAGTTCGAAGGAACCACCAGAAGTGCCACGACCGCCCGGCAGAGCCGAAAAGCCGTAATAGTCCGTGCCTCTGTTAGTGGACCACGAAACATCGCTGGCTTTCAATTGGGTTCCTGCTTGGGTACCACCAGCATAATTTATCAGAATTGCCCATTCGGCATCACTAGGCAAATGCCAGCCATCCGGGCAAATGCCCTGAACTTCGCTGGGAAGTGCAGCAGAGCTAGGCGAACCACTCATTATCGTTGGCCAATTGTAAAGCCTGCCGTAGGTAGTGCAATTGATGTCAAGGTCGGAATAGCATTTGCTGCCTGGGGCTTCGTATTTCAAATTCTCTGCCATCCAAGTTTGGGTGCCTATCGTTGCATACTTGTAAGTCTTGCCATCGCGAGCATCCGTGAACGTGCCAAGCTCGGTGGCTCCACTCGCACTGGAACTGCTGGGAGGTATATATATGCTTGAAGAGCTTGGTGGTGTGCTTGAAGAGCTTGGAGCAACGCTAGATGAACTTGGCGGTATGCTTGATGAACTTGGAGCAACGCTAGATGAACTTGGCGGTATGCTTGATGAACTTGGAGCAACGC
>CAZIMU010000122.1:0-5897 GCA_964540355.1 uncultured Fibrobacteraceae bacterium
TTAGGGAATTCATGGGGAAAAGGCTTATGGCATCCTCTTTGCCGGGCCATATAGGATGCTCTCCGCAAGCAATTAGCTCTTCCTTGCAGTTATGGCAAAGCCAGGGGTCTATTTTTTGGGAGTTCCCGCAAGCTAGGCAGGAGTCGCCAAAAAAGAAAAACGAAATGGATTCTCTCATGTTCATACTTATTAGACGTAACTTTTGGCAAAAAAAATCCTGAAATGTGAATTTTTTTTAAAATAAATGCTGATTTATCCTCTTTGGTATAAGGGATATGGGATAAGGGACATGAATATGTGATAATCATCATATCCCCTGTCCCTAGTCCCTTGTCCCTGAGCTAATTAGTTTTCATTAACTCCATCGCATGAGCCAAAACTGCGGGGGAATTTTCGTCTCCTAACATCCTAGCTATCTCGGAAATCCGCGCTTTTTCGCTCAAAGGCTCCACAGTTGTGTAGGTGCGTTCCTTTGTTTCTATCTTTTTTACGCAAAATTGACCGCTTGCCTGTGCAGCGACTTGGTGCAGGTGCGTTATTGTGAGTACTTGGTGATATTTGCCAAGCTCCCGCAAACATTCTCCCACTTTATGCGCCGTTTCGCCGCTAATTCCGCTATCCACCTCGTCAAAAACCAAAAGGGGGATTTTGTCCCTTTCTGCCATTGCGCATTTAAAGGAGAGCAAAACGCGGGATAGCTCGCCGCCGCTGGCGGCTTGCTTCAATGGCTTGGAACCCTCGCCCTTGTTTGGGGCAAGCCAAAATTCCCCCTGCTCTGCACCAGAGGCGTTCAAATTTTCTACCTGTGTAAAGCGTGTGGAGAATATGGCGGTTGGCATTGCTAAGGTGTGCAAAACATCTTCAACCTCTGCATCCAGTTTTTTTGCGCCAGAAATTCTCTTTTTTGAGAGTTCAGCGGCGTTTTTCTCAAATTCAAGCCTGAGTTTGGCGGAATTTTTTTGCAATTCAGCTATATCGGAATCTGAGTTTTCCAAACTTTCCAGTTCCTGTTTTCTCTTTTCACGTAAATCTATTAAGCCGTTTAAATCTGTGTGGTATTTGCGTTTAAATTTTTGTATCAGAGCTATTCTAGCATTTGCGTTTTCTAATTGTGCTGGGCTGTAATGCTCTGGCTTACTCGCTTTTTTAAGTTCTTGGCTCAAAGTTCTGAGGCTTTCTTCTGCTGTCATTGCCGCATCTGGTTTGGGGGCATCATTGCATTTGCCTTCAAATTTTTGCAGTCTATATACCAGTTCGCTCAAACGTTCTAAAATGCCGCCTTCGCTCATGAGTAAATCCAAACATTCATTTGAGATTTTTCTTTTGAACTCGGAGCTTGCGGAACTTTGCACAATATTTTCACATTCTTCTTCTTCGTTTGGTTTTAAGTTTGCGCTTGTGAGTTCTTTTAACTGAAATTGCAAAAAGTCCTTTTGCTGTGCAATGGATTCCGCATTTTTTTTACATTCCTCTATTTTTTTATTCACCTCGTTCCACTTTTCAAAAGAGTCCTTGCATTTTTGCAAAAGTTCTTCGTTTCCGCAATAGGCATCTATGAATTTTTGCTGTGCTCTAATGTCTTTTAACAAAGTTTGCTCGCTTTGCCCGTGCATTTGCACAAGTTTTTCTCCGAGTTCTTGCAAATCGCGGGTGCTTGAAATAACGCCATTTATGCGGGCTTTGCTCTTTCCGTTTGAAAAAATTTCACGCTGAATTTCAAGTTCTCCATCTTCAAAATCTATTTCCCTCTCTTGCAAAAATTCTTTTACATCGCTTAATTTTTCGATATTGAAAATCCCTTTTAAAACTGCGCATTCCTCACCATTTCTAATTTGCTCTGAACTTGCTTTTGCACCGCATAAAAGTTTTAAGGCACTTAAAAATACGGATTTTCCCGCGCCCGTTTCGCCTGTTATAGCCCAAAATCCATTTGAAAAGGAAATTTCTGCGTTTGCTATTAAGGCTAAATTTTTAATGTTAATCTGTTTTAGCATACCAAAGCCTTAGTTTTGCCTTGCTTCCTTCAAAAGCTGTGCTAAAATCATAGCTTGCATAAGCTGGTCTGCTATAAAAATTGGAGGAGTTATAAAAAGAAAAAGATTTTGGATTTAGCATTGGGTTTCCAAGCCTTAGCACTAAGCTAAGAGCAGTATCTGGCATACGGCGCAGATTTTTAGTTACTTGGAGTTTTAAGGTATCTCCTTCCCAAAATAGGAGATTTGGATGTCCGTTGTCTTTTACAAAAGCTGTATCTACTCTGTAATCTTCCAAATTGCCATCGCTATACACATATACTGGCACAGGCTTCCCAAGCTCGCTTCCAGTTGTATCACTTGATTTGGGTAAAACCAATTGTGCAAAGACAATTGCTTTGTTTTCTTTTATTTTATTTTTTTCAATTTCAAAAACAACATCAAGGGATTCTCTAACTCCGGCGTGCAAACACAAATCCCCACAATTCCCAACCTGTGTTTTTTGTGCAACGCGCAATAAGCCATGTATATTTGAAGTATCTGGTGGGGCAATGCGCAAAACCGCATTATTTGTGAGCAATTTTATACCTACCAGCAACCTAAGGGTATCTGTTTTAGCAATTTTAAGTTCTAAAAAATCTTTTGGCAAAGAAATGCTAAATGAGTCAATGCTTATTTCTGCTGAATCTGAGAAGGGTTTTCGAAATTTAAGCCAAGTGGTATCGTGTTCGGTTTCTTTTTCTTTTAACCAATAAAATTTAGCCTTTATATTTTTATGTTCCTCTGGAACCTCGCCATCATAATAATTCGCATAAAAAATGCTATCTATTTTCAACTTCCAAACAGAATCTAGCTTGTTGCCCGTAACTTTCAAACCAAAATAAAGCTTATGCTCCACATTATTCGCATTGCCAAGTGCGGCAAAAGAGCTAACCATAAAAGCAGAACTATCGTGCCCTAAAACCGAACCATCCTTCATCAACGAAATTTCAATTTCATCGTAATCTTTGCCATAAGAGGTTGCAATCTTTTGATCATCAAACCATTCTTTCAAGGCAGTAGAATCATCAGAGGAACATGCCGCAAAAAGCGCACACAAGAGCAGAATTAAAAAAAAGCGAAGCATCGTTTGGGAAATATAGAAAATTGGTAGGTTGGCATTTGCCCAATATAAAACCCATCGTTTTATTCATCACTTCATTCCCTCAACAAACTCCTTGAATTTGGGCACTGCCACGCTTATGGTTGGGAGCGAAGCGGTAAAGGAAAATCTAACATAAGAATCGTGGCCAAATCCAATGCCAGGGACTAAAACCAAACCTTGCTCGTCTAACAAGGCCTTGCAAAATTCTACTGAATTCGAGATAAGAGTTCCAGCTTCTGTTTTTTTGCCATAGTGCGAACCAACATCCACAAACAGATAAAATGCACCATCGGGTTTAATAAAGTCAATGCCCGGAATGGACTCAAATATCTCGCTCATTCTATTCATTCTCTCAAAAAATTCCTGCCGCATTACAAGCACAGAATCAAAGGGACCGTTTAAAGCCGCTATTGCTCCATATTGCGAAACATTTGAAGGATGATGAGTTGTTTGCCCCTGCACTTTTGCTATTCCTTTTGCAAGTTCCTTGGGTGCGGCAAGGTAGCCTATTCTCCAACCTGTCATGCAATAGGCTTTTGAAAAGCCGTTTACTATTATGGTTCTCTCTTGCATCTCTGGGAGAGTCGCTATTGAAACGTAAGGTTTTTTAGTGTAAATTAAATGTTCGTAAATTTCGTCTGATATGCAATATAAATCGTTCTCTACAATCACTTTCGTAAAAGACTCCAACTCTTCTTTGCCATATACAACTCCAGTTGGATTGCAGGGGTTATTTATTATTATGGCTTTGGTTTTGGGTGTTATAGCTTTTGAAATTTGTTCTGCCTTTAACCTCAGCTTATTTTCTTTGGTACATTCCAAAAATACAGGTTTGCCTTTGCAATATTTTACGAGTGCCGAATAAGTATTCCAATGGGGAGTTGGTATAAGCACCTCGTCGCCTTCGTCCACTATAGCAGCTATAGCATTATAAACTGCGTGCTTTGCACCAGATGTAGCAATAATTTGTTCTGGCGCATAAACAAGTTTATTTTCCTTTAAAAGTTTCTCGCTCACAGCATCCTTGAATGATCTCATTCCACTAGGTGTAGTATAGCGAGTTAAACCCTTGTTTATGGATCTTATAGCCGCTTCTTTTACATGAACGGGTGTGTCAAAATTAGGTTCTCCTACCCCAAGGTTCCAAATAGACCTACCCTCAGTGGATAAACGTTTAGCAAGCGAGTCTATTTCAACCGTCATGGAAAAGTGAATTTCGTCCATTCTTTTTGCAAAAGGCTTCATAAATGCCTCCAGTACTCTCTCATAGGTAAAAATTAGTAAAATGCTGATTAACTCGCTAGGTAATACCATACCCTATACCCTATACCCTATACCCAAATAAATTAACATTTAAATCAGATAAACTTTGTAATTTATAGTTAGATGATAGCTTTGCATATACTAGCCCTGTTTATAATGATTTTGGCAAATGCCCTATTTGTTTTAATAGAGATAGCCGTTGTTTCTGCAAGACCCTCTCTTTTGAGGCAAATGCAACAGGAAAATAAATGGGGAGCCTCTCAGGCTCTGGCTATAATAGAAGACCCCAATGTATTTTTATCAACAGCGCAAATAGGCATAACTTTGGTTGGGGTTTTGTCTGGTGCTTATGGTGGTGCAACTTTAGAAAAACCTCTTGAGCTTTTTTTATCAACCTTGCCGTTTGTAAGTGAATATGCAAATATTATAGCCTTGCCATTTATAGTTATAACTGTTTCTTATTTTTCACTAATTGTTGGCGAGCTTGTACCAAAGAGGCTGGCTCTGCAATTTGCAGAAAAAATATCTTGCCTTTCTGCACCACCGATGAATGCTCTTGCCATAATATTAAAACCCCTTGTTTGGTTTTTTGATTTTTCTGGAGATATAATACTTCGCCCCTTTAGTCTGCACAAAAAAATAAAACGTCCGGTTACAGCGGCAGAGCTTCAGCAGATGGCAGCACAAGGGCACCAAGAAGGTGGCATAGAGAAAGACGAACTCAATATGGTAAAAAGAGTTTTCAATTTATCCGATAGAACACTTGCCTCTGTTATGGTGCCAAGGATAATGGTAGAGTGGTTAAAGGTTGATATGGACAAAGATGAATTGCGCGGAATAGTTATGCTCAGTCAGTTTTCGCGCTTTCCGGTTGCAAAGGATAGTCTGGAAAGCCCAATAGGAACCGTGGACTCTCGCGACTTGCTTTGCCAGCTTGCCGCAGGTGGCGAATTGAATATGCAGGCTATGCTAAGGCAGCCGCTATTCCTTCCCGAATCCATAAATGCTTTAGACGCTCTGCACAAAATGCAAAATATGGAAGACCCTATGGTGCTTGTTATAGATCAATACGGGGTTTGCAGCGGCATAGCCACCATAGAAGACATCACTTCCGTGCTAGTTGAAGAAACCAAGCTCACCGAGTTGCCTGTTGACAATTTGAAAATGCAGAATAATGCCTGGGTAGCAAATGGACTCACGGATATTCATTCAATAATGGAAATGTTTTCTTTTACGGAATTGCCTGGAGAAAACCCCGATTCTTACAACACTCTTGGCGGAATGGCAATGTGCGTTTTAAACAAAGTTCCACAGCAGGGCGATGTTTTTGAATGGAAAAATATGCAGTTTGAAATTTTGAGTATGAACGGTCAAAGAGTGGATAAAGTTAAGATAAGTAAAATTGCATAGCGAAAAATGAATTCCTTTATACCAAAAAAACTTCTCACATTCACAATTATCTGCGAAAGTCTCTCGCGTGTAGCTTTGCTCTTTGCTCTTTTTCAAATATCAAATTT
>CAZIMU010000123.1:0-5882 GCA_964540355.1 uncultured Fibrobacteraceae bacterium
ACCGCGCTTGCCACCAAATGCTGAATACCCTTTATTTGCCTCTCTTGCAAATCAGAGCCAGGGCGCAGGGTAACAATAACAACCGCTTTTGCCTCCCTTTCTTTATCCATAAAAAGGGTTTGCTTTGGAATGGTTATGTGAACACGTGCCTTTTCAACTTCTCTAAAGGTTTCAATGGAGTGGGCAAGCTCGGCTTGAACTGCTCGCAGATAATTCAAATTTTGGGCAAAATCCGTCATGCCAAGTTGGTTTTTGTCAAAAAGCTCAAAACCCTTGTCCCTGTCTCTTGGAAGCCCCGCCCTAGATAAAGCCATGCGAATTTCGTAAAGAGTTTCTTTGGGAACTAAAAGAGTGCGGCCATCGTTGTCCAGTTTGTATTCATATTTGTTCTCTTTCAAAAAAGCGGTTATATCTGCAACTGTGCTAACTTCCATATTGGCATAGAGCGTTGCCATGCGGGAATCTGTTGCGTTTACAACCTGAAGCGATATAGCTACAACAATAAAGGCAAACAGCAAAGCCAGAGAAGCCAATAAGATGCCTTTCTGCACAATGCTGAATCTTTGCCATATATCCCTAAATTGGGTTAATAATTGCCGAAAAAATTCAGACATTAGAGGAATATAGAAACATATACTTTTTACTATTCGCCATTCATAGCTCAGAACCGTGCAATGAAACACCTGAACAAAAGTTCACATAAATCCAAAAAAATGCACATTTTTGTCAACACCTGTTTGCAAATAAGTATGCCTGCCACTTGGTAGAGCATTTATTTATGGGCTTTTCAAAAAAAAGTAGGCAAAATTCACTTTTTAGGATTTTTTTCCCGTTTTTTACGTCTAATAGGTAACAAAGAAAAAACGGAGGTTCAAAATGACCGAGACCCAAACAAACCGCAATCACAAAAGTAGCGTTTTCACAATGCTATTCAGCGAGCCACCTGCGGTGCTGGAACTCTACAATGCAGTTACAGGGCAAAACTACCCACCAGATACCAAAATAGAGATAGTCACTCTTTCAAATGCCCTATTCAAAGGGCAACTGAACGACGTAGCTTTCGTGGTGGATGATAGGCTTATAGTCCTGATGGAGCACCAATCGACAATAAATAACAATATACCGCTCAGGATGCTTATGTATTTGGGTAGGGAATACGAGCGGATAACGAAAGGCAAGGATTTGTACAGAGAGAAGCTGATAAAAATCCCTGCACCGGAATTCATAGTTCTGTACAACGGCAAGGATGAGTTTCCCGATTTCAAGGAACTTAGGCTTTCAGATTCCTTTAAAACCAAAGGCAAGGGCAATCTTGAGCTTGTAGCAAACGTTTACAACATCAACAAGGGTCGCAATGCGGAGATAGCCAGTAAGAGTCCTGTTTTGAACGGCTACAACGAGCTTATAGCGGAAATAAACAAGAATCGCCAGACGATGGAACTTGCGGAAGCTATAGAAGCTGCGATAAAGAGTTGCGTTGAGCGTAACATTTTAGTATATTTCTTGGAGAAACACGCTTCGGAGGTTTTGAATATGCTTTTTACAGAATGGAATTTAGACGATGCCATTGCGGTTGCGAAGGAAGAAGCCTTGGAAGATGGCATTGATATTGGTCGCAATGAAAGAGACAGCGAAATTTTAGACCTCATAAAGAAAGGCTATACTTTAGCCGATATTGAGAATCACCTCAGCAAACAAACCCGCCCAGCAACTGCATAGCGGAATTCTTTTTGTCTGAACCACGATTTTCAGGAAAAAACTGCTTTTTGAACCTGCACCGCAAGCCCTGCCAATGTTGTTTTATTGCCCAAAGTCATTATTGTGGGTAAATATAGAAAATAGTCCAAACTCCGATTGCAATACTAAACTATTAACAATCTATTAATAACTTATAATCTAAAAATAAAGGCTTAAATAATATGAATTTAACGCAAATCCAAAAAAATGCACATTTTTGTCAACACCTGTTTGCAAAATTCACTTTTTAGGATTTTTTTTCCCAAAAAGTACGTCTAAGTAGTAGAACAAAGAAATAGGAGATTTTTATGAAAACCTTGAATTCAAAGGCTATATGCCTGCTTTTGGCTTTTGCCACCACCCAAGTGCTTGCACAGCGTTTCACCACAACCGAGCCAGATGTATTTCGAACTCTCAGCGAAACGGGAAACTATCCGCAATATAAGCAAATAGCCGCTTTGGGAGAAAAAAATTCGGCTTATGCAAACATAATGCTGATTGGTGGCAAGGACAACGAAAAAGTTGGCACCTACAATGTGGTTAAAAGCGATAGCACAGTGCTTGGAACGGTGCGTCCATTCAGCGAGCCAAATGTTTTTGCTTTAAATAACGATACTATCCACGATAATAGTGTAACAGCAGTAGCCGTTTTGGATTCGTTCAGCGACAACAAAAAAACAGCAACCGTGATTTTTGCAAGCCTTAAAAAATTGGTACTTATGAAAATATCCATAAGCAATACAAATAGCGTAAGTTCTAGCATTTTGAGCAACACTAATATGCCGGAATCTATGTGGGAAATAAACGAAACATATAACACATATAATACGCACACTAGAAGGCTTGCCCTTTTGGGAACAAGCCTAAATGGTGCAAACAAGGTTTATCATTTGGCAACGGGAAATCCGCTCAGCAAAAATGGAAAAGGCAGAGTTGATTTTTTCAATATAGAGGAGAATTCCTGGGCTCTTTTGCAACCTAACCCAAATGGATTGACAAGCGGAATAAATGGACTTGTTTTCAATGATAGCACTTATTTTGGAAAAGACTTAGCTGTGATAGATAATTTTGATAAAAAAGGTGGAAAAGCACTCGCTGTTTTGCTGCCAAACTCCAAGCAATTCCCACAAAGTGCACTTTACATATTCCAAATGAAAAATGACTGGACTCCTGACGCAAAATTGCCGATGGTGATAGCAGGGCAGTCAAAACCTTGGTTTGAAGAACCCGATCAGGAGCAATGCTGTGGCGGGCTTGGAATAGCAAACCTAGGATATGAAACCCCTCACCTGCTCGTTTCCTGCGTTAATATATCTCCGACTGCCACGAACAACGGAACATTTTCATATATCCTCACCATAAAAGATATAGTTATAGATTCAACTGGAAATATTTTAAATAGTTCCATATTTTCTTCCCAAAAAATACGTATGGCAACAAGCTCTCCTGGGAGTTATAGTATTTATTCCAATCCCATATCAATAAAAAATCATAAAAACGATCTACATTCTATTTTCTTAATTGCGGCATCACAGATAAGTAAGGACTTTTACCATTCAATGGCAACTTTTACTGTTATGGATGCAGACTATTCCAAAAATTTTTCCATAGAAGCAGGTATTCAAGAAGCAATAGCCAATATAGACAGCCTTTTTTACAAAAGCGGAACATCTGGTTTTTCTGCAAAAACGCTTTTTGGGCTTGCTCAGTGCTCTATCAACAACAGCAATAAAGATATTTTGTGCCTTGGTAGCGAAAAGGCCAAAGGTTCCTGGAGCGGCATAGAGCTTTCTAGCAGCGGCAACTGCAATTCGTACAAAGCCTGCAAGAAAAAAGATACCATTTTTGTTTATGTGCGCTCCGCAAGCGAAGCTTCAAATACCGCGCTTAGAATTCCAAAAAAAATATTGATTCCATATTATGGGCAAGTGAATTTGGGCAATGTGAAACAGCTCTCTTATTTCAAAAATCCAAATTTGCAAAACACAAACATTAGCTGGAATACTGCGGGCTTAAAATTGAGCGTTTTGGCAAACACCCCCGAAAAAGGAATCACAATAACACCGTTTTCAAAAAACGAAGGCATAGATACGCTTGTATTTGACCTTTCTTTTCCTCTTTATGTATCCAAATATCCTATATACCTTCACATTGCAGACACATCCAAAATTCTAAACGGAGCAATACCCGCAAACCCAGGCAACGACACTATATGGAATACTGCCGAAAAAATGTACATTGCCCTGCCACGCTCAAGCTCTAAGGGCGATGCTTATACTTACGATATTGCTCAAGACAGCCTAACGTACTCCGAAATAATAGGCGATTATCTGCATATATTAAGGGTGGATATAGTGGATATTTCACTTGCATATACAGAAAGTGGACAAATTAAACACCGCAAAATAACCCTGATGCCAGAACCTAAAGCGGTTACACCTATCAAAATCGCTAAATCGCAAGCATTGAATATAAATGTTGCGCGTATCGGAGGTGGATTGCAAATCAAAGGTTTGAACGGTGAATTTGAACTTAGGGCTTATGATTTCAAAGGCAGAGAAATTCAAAGAGAAAAAGCATATAGCCAAGGCTCTGTTTTTGTGAAACTAAAGCAAAATTGCCCACAAATTGTGCAAATTCGTTTCAATAATGAAAAAATTTTCATAAAAATCGCCAATTGATTTTCTATCTTATTCATCAACAACAGCCGGAGTGGTGAAATTGGTAGACGCGCTGGACTCAAAATCCAGTAGGGGCAACCCTGTGGGGGTTCAATTCCCCCCTCCGGCATCTTAAAGAGAGGTAGATTATGAAAAAATTGCTGCTCCCAATCATAGCCTTGTGCTTTTCTATGTCTTTTGCCCAGTCAGACGATGACGATGAATGGGCGGATTTTGATTACCAGCACGCTGGACTGAGCCAGGTTGAATTCCAAAAGGTAAAGGAATCTGGAATGGGCAAGAAAAAATTGTTGCACCTGCTGGAGATAGGTGTTCGTCCTGGAACTTACTTGCAAGAGCCGTGGAAAGACCTTGACGTGTCTGAAAGCGAATGGCTTGAGCAACGTGCTAACGGAATGGAAGATGCCGATATAGACCGTACATACAAAAACAACATTGGCAACCAGAATTTAGCCTATATGTCTTTTTTGCTGCCTTCGTTCTATCAGTGGAAAACAGACGAAATGGCAAAAGCTATAGCTATGAATGTTTTAGAAGCCTCTACTATAGGTTTAACAGTGTTTTTATATAAATCTGATAGTGATGGTTCAAGTAATTGGATTCTATATGGCATACCCCTAATAGTGGCGGTTCATTTATGGTCTGGTATAGATGCTTTAGTTGCAACCCAATGGGATAACAATCCCACTGCCAAAACTTTCTCTTGGGGTATTGTGCCAACGGGTAAAAAAGGCTTTGCCGCTGCTGCTGCTTTAAGGTTTTAATGCAAACGAGCTTTAAACTAAAGCTCGGCATATAACGCATTTTTTCAAATCGTGCCCACGTGCTGGGCAATATTCTCTGCCGTAGTAAATAAACTGCAAATGCCTCTTTATCCATTCGTTTTTTGGAAAAGCGGCTTTTAAATCTTTTTCTGTTTGCAAAACGGAACTGCCATCACTTAAACCCCATCTATGCGCAAGCCTGTGTATATGCGTGTCTATGGGAAAAGCGGCAGCTCCAAAAATATGAGACATCACAACGCTTGCCGTTTTGTGCCCAACACCCGGCAATGCTTCCAATTCCTCAAATGTATTAGGTACCTCTCCCCTGTGCTTTTTAACTATTATTTTTGAGAGTTCTTTTAAAAATTTGCTTTTATTTTTTGCCAATCCGCACAATTTTATGAGAGAGTAAATTTCTTGTTCAGAAAGCTCTGACATTTTTTGCGGAGTAGGAGCTTTTGCCATAAGGTTTGGAGTAACCGTATTGACAACGGAATCTTTGCATTGCGCAGAAAGAACGACTGCGATTAAAAAAGAAAACGCATCCGTATAAGCAAGAGGTATAGGCGGATTTGGATATAATTTATCCAACGTTGATTTTATGAACGCAAGTTTGCTCCGCATGGTGCTAAGATAGATAAAAAACGGGTGGCTGTAAGCCGGGTTCTGTTCGTTTTCACGTGGCTGTCATTTCTCTTGA
>CAZIMU010000124.1:0-5879 GCA_964540355.1 uncultured Fibrobacteraceae bacterium
CGAAGGGCAATAACGGCATCGGCTCCGTCAACCGCTTTGGCAACATCGCAAAAAATTTCAACCGGAAGCATCTTTGGGTTGCGAGGCATAAGGGTTGGAGGTCCGCAAAAGCGAACTTTGGCACCCAAGGCGTTCAAGCCCCAAGCGTTTGAGCGGGCTACCCTGCTGTGCTTAATATCGCCCACAATGGTGACTGTTTTGCCGCTTAGGTTGCCCAAACTGTTTTCAATGGTGAAAATATCCAGCAGGGCTTGCGTGGGGTGTTCGTGCGCTCCGTCTCCGGCATTTACAATAACGGCATCGGTGTGTTCAGATAAAAATTTTGGAACACCTGTGCCTTTATGTCGCACCACAACCACATCTATTTTCATAGCTTCTATGTTTTTAAGGGTATCCAGCAGAGTTTCGCCTTTTTGAACGCTGGAACCAGAAGTTGCAAAATTCACAATATCGGCGGAGAGGCGTTTTTCCGCAAGCTCAAAGCTAATGCGGGTGCGGGTGGAGCTTTCAAAAAATAAATTCACAACGGTTGTGCCGCGGAGTGTGGGCAAAGTTTTTACTTTGCGTTCCAATACTTTTCTAAATCCAGCCGCTTCGTCTAAAATAGCTCTGATATCGTTTGCGCTAACGCCTCGCAAGCCGAGCAAGTGCTTGATTTCCAGCGCGCTCATGCAGGCTCTCCCTCTATTTCAACAAGCCAAACCGCAGTTTCTTTGTCGTAGGGGCTTACGCAAACTTTTATCTCTTGGTTGTGCTTTGTCTCTATTGAAATGCCCACATAATCGGGGGCTATTGGCAATTCGCGGCAGCCTCTATCCACAATCACGCAGAGTTTCACCGCAGCTGGCCGCCCAAGGTCTAAAATAGCCTGCAAAGCGGCACGCACAGAGCGGCCTGTGTAAAGAACATCGTCTATCAAAATCACTGTTTTGCCCTCCACCTCGGCGGGCATTTCTATTATTTTAATGGAAGGGTTGTTTGTGCGTTTGCGATAGTGAAAATCGTCTCTGTAATAAGAATTGTCTATGGTGCCAACCGCAACATTTAAATTGTGTTTGCTGCTGAGTATTTCCGCTACATTCTTGGCTATTGGCACACCGCGGCTCGCCATTCCCATAAGAATAACAGAGTCTTGTGCTGACTTTGCCCAAGCTACCACTTTTTCTGCCATATTGTCTATAACAGCCTTTATGCCTTCTTCATTCAGCAGTTCTTTTATTTTTTTGCAGGAATCGTTCACTTAGGGGAATTTAGAAAAAAAATCCGTGCCTATAAGGCATTAAACCCTGCCCACGAAGTGAAACTGGCAGGGTGAGTAAAAAATTTTTTGAGACTCATAGATACAAATCACAAATCTCTTTTCCTAATAATTCACACAGAAGGTCCAAATCATCATCATCATCTTCTTCTTCTTCTTCAATAGTAAACATTTTAACCGTATAACTTAAATCTTTATCAAGCCCAGAAACAGTGACCTGAAATACATCGCCATCTTTATATTTAAATGTTCTTTCCAATGCAGGGCGGAATATTATAGCATTTTTGATACCAGTACCACCTTTGTCAACATTAAAATAAGCACTTCGGTTGGCTGTTGAAGATTGTGTGCTTTTTGAAAAAGTCCAAACCTTGCCGCTATTGATATGTTTCAATGCAACTTCTATTTTGTCTATATCTGGGTTTCCATATTTTTGTGTATTTACAGATATGTTCCAAGCAGTGTTATTAGAGAATATATCTGTAGGAAACACTCCGGGTGAGGGCCACGCAACATAATCATAATCTATGTCGCCGCGGGATTTATCAAAAGAATACATACATCCATAGTCGGTGGCTCCCACGCCAAATCCCGATTTTTTCATAGGGGGATTTAATACCCAGCGTCTGTGTCCAACTTTGGAAATATTGCTTGGAGAACTATCGTCCATATATCCGAATACAGTTCCAGGTGGAAAATTCCATGTTGATAAGTTGGAATGTGTAGTACCTTGATAACCTTTGTCATAAAATGCCTGTTCCATATCCGCAGGTTTTGATGGTGTATGTGTAAGTTCGCCAACGGCAGTCAATAAAACGGCCCCGTGCTGGCACAAATCTGTGTATTCGGCATCTAATACAATATCGTCTGGAATACCAGCTATGTAACGAACAAAATTAACAACATCAAGACCCGATTGTAATATTTCGTTTTTTACTTTGCCAGTAGTATATGGCTTGATTGTTGGAACGGTTATGAAATAATCACCCTTAGTAGCATTTGCTTGATAATTTTCTAAAATAGGTTTGTATCTGCTTTTGATAATGTTTATTCTTTGTTCTTCCGCAGTATTAAAGTTGCCACTGGAAAAAGAGGATGAGCTTACTTTGCTACTACTAGAACTGTTTGTCTTGCTGCTACTTGACAAAATATGGCCTTGTTCGTTACCGCTTGACGAAAGATTTACGTCCACGCTAGACGATGAATTATCCATTTCCGTGTTAGAACTACTACTTAAACCCAGCCAACTCTCCCAGTCATCAAAGCTATGCTGGCCGCAAGAAGAAAGGATTAATACCATAGCAAATGCAAGAATTGTCGCTAGGGTGATTTTTGAAATGTTTCGTTGTATGTAGCTCATTGTTTTTCTCCTGTGGATATCCATACCGTTCCTTATGGGCATTTATCAACAACTTTGCCGCCTATCAGGGTGCCTTTTTGCTGGGCAAAAGCGGCTACGCTGAGCAGTATTAGTGTTAATGCGATTTTTTTCATAATGAACTCCTCAATATGTTAATAATTTGAAGAGTAAATGTAGAAAAATTAAAAATTTTGTCAAGGGTTAAAAATACAAGCTAACCCCAAATATATGATTGGCTTTTAACGCGGTGCGGTTTTGGTAGGCGTATTCTATGTCGGCAAAGCCGAGTTTGATGGCGAAGCCTGCACTTAAAGCATTGTTTTCTTCGCTGGAAATGGGATAACCCAAACGTAGGGAAAATACATCCTTATACATTATTTCCAAACCGGAGCGAAGTTCTGGTTCTTTGAAATCGTTTCTTCTGTATAAATCTGCGGATAAGGCACCGGTGAAGCCTAGAAAAAGCGGACAAATGCCCGTTATGCCAGCTTGTACGGAAAGGGGGGCTGTTTCTTTTTCTATCCAACCAAAATTGCTGAAAATGGCTCCAAAGGCAAAATATTTCTGAAAATCATATTTAACTCCCCCATCAAACAAAATTCCGCTTTTATTGTAATCCTCTACATTTTGATTTGCATAGCGAACCGTTAACCCTGCGCTCAGGGAATTGAAAGTTCTCGCAATTCCAAGTTGTGCCGCGATTGTTCCAGCCCCGAAAGAAGAATTTTCCGCAGTCAAGCCATCATCATTATAGCCTTCTATTTCATCGAAATTAAGCGATTCTATTCCCGCAGTTAAATGCCAGCTTCCAAGCATGGAATGAGCTAGCATAGATACTTTGCTTGCGCCTACGTATTCGGAAAATTCAGTTTTTGAAAAACTTAGAGATGGAAAATTGCCAGAAACAGGGGCTAGTGGGTTTCTCATCGCTTCGCTCTCGCTCCTTGGGCTTGCTATTCCCGCACCGGAAAGAGCAGCACCTCTGGGAGATGTTGGCATAGAGAGCATTTTCATAGAGCCTGCGCCCGGCTCTACGTGCCAATACTCACCTGCGAGCGCAAAAATGGGCAATAATAGAAATGCGCACAGAGCAAAACGGATAAACACCAATTAAATGTAGAAATTTCTACTTTACTTCTAATGGAAGAAAAAGACCCAAGCAAGGTTCAGCTAAAAACCATTTTAAAAGGAAATGCGGCTATGGCAATTAGGCCTGCGGCTATGGCAGGTTTTAAAGTAGCAGATTTTCAAATGAATCCCTCTGCAAGAGAGACCGTGGAAGACCGTCTTAAAAACGAAGTAGCTGGCTTGCAAGGGCAAATAGCCACCCTTAACGGAGAGATAGCGAACTTAAAACAAAAAAACGAACACGATTCAAAAAGTGGATACGATAAAGGCGTTCAAGACGGCAAGGCTTTGGGCGAAAAAGAAGGTGAAAAAAAAGCTACGGAAAAATTCAATGCCGATTTAAAAAACTTGCAAGCCAGCACCGAGAAAACATTGGAATCTTTGGCACTGCAACAAAAAGAAAATTTTGAGAAAATTGAAAATAATGCCGCAGAAATAGCCATAGCCGTTGCAAAAAAGGTTTTTTGCGAAGAAGCGGCTCAAAATCCAAATATTATAGCCAAAGCAATTAAAGAAGCCTTCACATTCCTTGGTCAAGAAGAAAAATTGAAAGTTCGCCTAAATCCTGGAGACGTAGCCTCGGCGGAAGAAACAGAATCTATATGGAAACCCATATTGAATTCATTGAAAAGCATAGAGCTTGTTATTGACAATACAATAGAGCAAGGTGGTTGCCTAATTGAATCAGAAAATGGTTCTTCTATTGATATGCGTTTGCAAACAGTATGGGGACATATTGAAGAAACGGTAAAGAGAATTTATACTAATTAATCCACGCACCAGCCCAGTTTGCATGGTCGCAATCTTTGTCGCCGTTATCTTGTGTTTCAAGTTCAAGAACCTTAATTCCACTAATATCAACGCTCAAAGAATCTATTTCGTGGGATGCCAAAACCCTTGAATGGTAAAGTTCTTTTCCATCTCCTTTAACCACCCAAATAGCACCATTGCCGCAGGCAGATTCATCGTCTAAACCGATATAGCTGTGAATTTTTTTATATGACCCGTTTAAATTCCAAACAAGTCTTGAAGCGGCGTGTGAACCAATTCCATATTCAAAAACTCTCCCATCTATCTTTAGAGCGTTGTTATCAACTGATTTACCCATTTTAGGTTCTCCCCAAGACTGTTCTGCAACAACAGGTTTTAAATCTTGAAGAAGCTTGTTGTTTTCGGAGCGAATAAAGAACTGCACTTCTTTTTTAACAGTATCGTTTTCGGGCATTGCCATTAAAATAGCGTAGTTCAAACCTGGGTTTTCTACTAGCGCACTATTTTTGCTTTTATCCAAATTCAAAAGTTCTTTGCCATTCACAAAAACCTTGTATTCAACCAAAGTATCTGGCAGAATCCATTCAATTTCTTTTTTATCGCCATTCCATTTTATGCTTGCTGCATAGTTTGACTCTCCACTTTTTTTCCCTATTTTGAATGTTTCAAGCGGGTAGCCAAAAGGCCTACTTTGTGAAAAAATTCTATCTGTTTTGTATTCACTTAAAATTCCATCTATGGTGCTTGTGGTTTTAAAGCCAACAACTCTGGATTTTTTGTTCACATCGCCATAACCATCTTGCCCACGCACAATGTAAATGTTATCTCCAGAAAATTCTCGCCATTCTTCTAACTCTCTCGGAGACCAGCCTAAAAATTGACGTTCAGAAAAACCGTTAAAGCCGCTGGCAAGCATTTGCCAAGGGCGGGCATAAATGAATATGGAATTTTTTGGAAGTTTTTTTAGCTCTGTGTTTAAAAAATCTTCTTCTGCTAGCAGTTTATTATTTTTGTACAAAATATTTTCGTTAAAACTTTCTCTGTGGTGCAAAGAGAGAAAACAAGCCAAAACCGCTACAACACCGCACACAATTTTTGACCTGCCCCTAGAAACATCGCAGAGTCCAGTTCCCATTACAATAGCAAAAAGCGGAAGCGCAACAAGCACATATCTTTGGTTAATATCTATTTCAAATGTACCAGAAACGTTGAAGAGAATCACCGCTATTTGCAAACAGAACAAAGCAAACAAAAGTGCAGCCCATCTGTATTTTTTTTGAAAGATAACCACATACAAAAGCCAAGCAAAACTTGCAAAGAGCAAAAGTGTGTAGCTTGTGTAAAACGGATTTTTCAAAAGCC
>CAZIMU010000125.1:0-5861 GCA_964540355.1 uncultured Fibrobacteraceae bacterium
TGGAAAAAATAGTTATGCGTATATTAGACCCAAATTCGGGTCAAATAGAACTTCCACAAATGGGTTTTAGAGAATCTGTGTTTAAGGAGCTGGATTATACAATTCACTTGCCAAACGGAATTTTGCTAGTCACAGGCCCAACAGGTTCTGGTAAATCAACAACACTTTACGCTGCCATTCGCCGCATTTTAGATAGCACCATAAACATAACCACAATGGAAGACCCTGTGGAAATGAACATTGAAGGCGTTAATCAGGGGCAAATAAACAATGCCGCAGGTTTTACCTTTGCTTCTGGCATAAGGGCAATTCTCCGTCAAGATCCCGATGTTATTATGATAGGCGAAATGCGCGATAAAGAAACGGCGAGTATGGCAATAGAGAGCGCCTTAACGGGTCATTTGGTGTTTAGCACTTTGCACACCAACGATGCAGCAGGCGCATTCCCTCGTTTGCTGGAAATGGGACTGGAACCATTCCTTGTGGCTACGGCAATAAAAGGCGTTTTAGCTCAAAGACTTGTGCGCAGAATTTGCCCCAACTGCAAAGATGAAGACCCAACCATAGACCCAGAGATTAGAAAAGATTTGGGTATTCCAGCAAATGTGAAATTCTATAGAGGCAAAGGTTGCAATAGGTGTGAAAACACAGGCTATAAGGGCCGTACTGGTATTTATGAATTTTTGGTTCCCAGCGAAGAAGTTCGCAATCTAATTTTAAAAAGAGCGAGCGGTGACGAAATAAAAAGAATATGCCTAGCGCAGGGCATGAGCACATTGCGTATGGACGGCATGGAAAAAGCCCTCACAGGCGTAACTACTTTGGAACAGGTACTCAGTTCCTCCGAAAGAGACGAAACTGCGACTAAAATGGGATGATATGCAAGATTTTGGGACATGGGACATGGGGTTTAGGGTATGGGGTTTAGGGTTTTTGATTTGTTTTGCTTTGCATGTTTTTGCGGCAGAAACACTTGATGTTCGTATTTTGAGGGTTGAGTTCAAAAAAGAGGAGCCAAATAATTCTTTAACCACTGGTGATGGAACGTTCAATTCAAGTGATAAGGACGATTACAAACTAGACCCAAAGGGAAAAAGAGGGGATAGTGCGTATTGGATTAGCCATATAGAATTTGCAAAAAATTATTTTAAAAAAGCAAGTGGAAATAAGGTTTCAATAAAAGCAGAAGTTTATCCAAAAAGCAAAAAAGCCTACCAACTGGATAAGTACATAATAGACTATAACCGCACAAGCCGTAAAAAAGGAGAAAAATTGGCTGAGTTTGACTCTTCAAGAGCCGTGGATTATGCTAGTTTTGTGAATGATGTTTTGAAACTCGCCAAAGAAGACCCTGCAAACCCCCTTTCCCCTTCTAAAGAAAGAGCTATTATGATTGTTCACGCAGGTGCTTCACGCCTTGTTGATGGTGGAACTTTGGGTGTTCGTGGAGCAAATACCCCCGGCGATTTTATAGATGCTTATGTTGACACATCTTGGGGCGATTTTTGGAGAGGATTTGTAGTTGGTGAAGATACAATAACCTCTGTGATGGTGGTTAGCGAAACCGCTTCGCAAGATGGATTGAACTGGGGAATTAACGGAACAATAACAAGCCAAATGGGGCGCGAACTTGGGTTACCTTATTCTTACGATGTTGTGAAAGGCTATTCAAGGCTTGGATATTTTGACGGAATGGATTTTGCAGGGAGCAATGCTGGCAATGGGTTTTTCCCAAGCTTGCCAAGCGCGTGGATGAGAATTCACAAAAAGTGGACAACAGCGACAGACGTTAAGGAAGTTAATAAAAAAGAGAGTGTTGAAATTTGCGCCGCAGGTTATGATAAGTGTGGCAATACTCCGCAAATAGTGAAAATCCCCATAAACAACAACGAATATATTTTGCTGGAAAATAGGCAAAGAACATATAGAGACGATGGGAAAATATCAATAAAAATGGCTGGAGGAAAATCGGTTGAAATTCCAGTTGACAGCCTGAATTCTCTTTTTTTGAATAAAGAAACTGGAGTGATAGAATCCATAGACGAAACAGATGCTGCTTTACCCGCAAGTGGCATAGTGGCCTGGCACGTGAATGACTGGTATATAAGAGAGATTCTTCCTTATGGTGCGATAAATGCTTGGAATGGCGATACTTTAAAAGACCACCAGTTTGGCATATCTTTAATTGAAGCAGATGGTATTTTGAGACTTAGCAAGGAATTCAAGAGCGGCGGTGAAAGCGTTTATTATTTTGGTTCTGGCAGCGATTTAATTCCGCATAAAAGAAAAAAACAATCCGATACCACATATTCAATAAATCCTTCTGGATATGCAAACACAGCCTCTACCTTTGGAGGATATTCTGGCATAAAAATAACGGCAAAAGTGCCACGTGATGCAAAATCGGAAAAAACTTTTAATGCCTTCACAGGCGATAGCGTTATAAATTGGCGAACCTTGAAAATTCCAGTTGAAATAGAATGGATTGGAGAATATGCAAAACCAATTCTAATGGATTCGGTTCCTCTTAATGCAAGACCCACAGACGAAGATTTTGCAAAATCAAAAGCTCCAGATTTAACGCGCATACCCCTAGGTAAAGATTTCATGTATTTGGGCAACAATAGGCTTCATATCGTTGATGCTAACGGAGTTCCCTTGCCGAATTTTCCAGTTAGGCTTTCTAATGGCGATACGGTTAATTTCACAAATTTCAATTCAAAACCCATTTCAATTGATTTAACAGGTAAAGATTCTCTTTATATTTTGGTTGCTGCAAACAACGGTTTGATTTTAGCGGTAAACAGCAAAGGCAAGCTATTCAACGAAGGCTTTCCTCTTGCCGCAGGTACTTTTGAAGACGATAAACCAGATACTCTGCTCCTTCATATTTCGTCCGATTATAAATATTTATTTGCCAAGCATAGGGGAAACGTGAGTGCTTTTTATTTGCCCAAGGCAAAGGAATTTAAACCAAAACAAAATCCACCGATAAGTGAAGATAAAATAGAGGAATTTTTTGTGTTTCCAAACCCCGTTAGAGGAGGCAATGGAAGCAAGGCAACTGCGAGATTTAGAATTTTAAACCCTGCCACCAGTGCCTCTTTGGATATTTTTGACATAACTGGCCATAGGGTATTTAGCCAGAACATTCAAAAGGTGAATAATGGCTCAAATCAAGAAATTTTGGATTTTTCAAAATTCTCAAAACTTGGCAGTGATGTTTACAGCGCAAGGTTAACCGTTGTATTTGCAAGCGGCAAAAAAAAGGAAAAATGGTTCCGAATAGGGGTCATCAGATAGGTTTTTTACTATATTTCCCCCTATATGATAACAAAAATGAGCAGAGTTGTGGTTGCTGCCACAGAAGCAAGCAAAGAAAAAACTCTAAACAGCCTCAGAGAATGGGGCTTGTTGCACATTTTGCCTCTGCAAACCCCTGAAAGCGATAAGGTAACAGCGGCAAAAACCGCTTTTGTAAACGCACAAAGAGTTCTTGATGCCGTTTCCTCTAAAAAGAGCAATGCCCCAGAAAACGCAATAAAAGACGACAACTTGCTCACCCAAATAAACGAAGTGATACAGAGCAAAAAACAAGCACAAGAAGCCTTGGCTCTAAGCTCGGCAGAATTGAAAAGGGTTGAGGCTTTTGGCGAATTTGACCCTCACAAAGTGAGAAAACTCATAAAACACGACATACATATAAAACTTTACAGCACAGACGAAAAAAAATTCAAAGGTGCAGACCCTAGTATTGTAATTAAAGAGTTCAAAAGGGCAGGTGGCGAAGTGTTTTTTGCGGCTATCAGCAGAGATCGAGTGGATTTGCCATACACCGAAATATCCCTGCCCCCAAAACCCGTAAAAGACTTAAAACAAGACATTGAAAACGCAAACAGAACCATTGAGGAATGTGAAAAAAAATTAACTGCATACTCAAGCAAAAAAAAGCATATAGGTGAGCTTGTGGTAGAGGCTTCCGATGAACTTGCTTATACATCCGCAGAAGCTGGAATGCACTCAGAAATGGGCGTTTGCTTTATACAGGGCTACTGCCCAAAAGAAAAGATCTCTTCGCTAAAAGAACTATCCACCAAAAACGGCTGGGGAATTTCTGTACACGAACCAACCTCAGACGAAAACGTTCCAACTCTTTTGAAACACAAAAAAGTGGTGAAGCCCATAGATGCTCTTTACAACGTTATAGGCATAAGCCCAGGCTACCGCGAAATAGATGTGAGCCCTGTGTTCCTTTGCTTCTTCAGCATATTCTTTGCTATGATTGTGGGCGATGCTGCTTATGGATTGCTCTTTTTGGTAATAACTTTCTTCGCTTCAAAAAAGGTTAAAAACGCCCCACGCTATCCATTCCAATTCCTCTATTTGATGAGCGGTTGCACAGTAGTATGGGGCTTTTTGAATGCGAACTATTTGGGCTTAAACTTAGATGGCGATGTTATGGTGGTTCCCGCTGTTCTGGATATATGCAGAGCATCTTGGGCTTCACAAGGCTTAAAGGATTTTGCAGCTTGGATTCGCGATGCAGACAACACCAAATTCGTTTGCTTTTGTTTGGCAGTTACTCATTTAACAATAGCTCATATCTTGAATGCTTTGAAGCACAGAGACGACAAGGGAGCTATGATCTCGCAAGTGGGTTGGATTTGCACAACTTGGATGATGTTCTTTTTGGTTCGCTACTTGGTGCTGGAACACCCATTTCCGCCAGTAGCTCTTTACGTGGGCATTGGCGGAGCCGTATTGATTATAATAGGCTTGGTTATGAAAGCCGAGTGGTTCAACATAGGGATGTTGCCTTTGAATTTAGTTAGCAACCTTACGGATGTCATAAGTTATATCCGTTTGTTTGCAGTTGGAATGGCAGGCTACAGCGTGGCAAATGCCTTTAGCGGAATGATTGCGCCATTGTTTGGCACCATTGCTGGTACTGCCATCGCAGCTTTGATTCTTTTATTAGTCCATGCCTTGAACATAGCGCTTGCTGCTATGGGTGTGGCGGTTCACGCTGTGCGCTTGAATACTTTGGAATTTTCAAATAGTGTGGGTGTAGAATGGAGCGGAAGACCATATACGCCTTTCAGGAAAAACTTTTAACCTTTCAACAAAGAGGATGCAATGGAAACACATTTAATGAAAACGCTTGGTGAAATAGGTGCAGTAGCAGCTCTTGGCTTATCTGCCGCAGGTTCTGCCTGGGGTATTGGCTTATCTGGTGCTGCCGCTATTGGCGCGTGGAAAAAGTCTTATGCCCAAGGCAAAAACGCTCTTTTCACTTTGCTGGTATTTGCGGGCGCACCTATGTCGCAAACCATTTACGGCATGATTATGCTGATTTTCATAAATAACGCAGTAGCGGCTCACCCAGAAAACTGGGCTGCTTATGCTGGCGGAGGCATTTTTGGCGGTATTGGCATGGGATGTTCTGCCGTATTTCAAGGCTATACAGGTGCAGCAGCAGCAGATGCTCTGAACGAAACGGGCAAAGGCTTTGCGAACTACCTAATGGTGCTTGGCGTTGTGGAAACAGTATCATTGTTTGTGCTGGTATTCATGCAAATGGGATTTGTAAACGTAGCAAACTAATTGCAAATCCATTTTAATTTAGCGGTTTTGTTCAGCAAACCCGCTCTTTTCCCCATATCCCTTGTCCCTTGTCCCAAACATTAAGTTAATCGGTGTTATATGCATTTCGTGCCGAAATATATGCTATCCGTGCTGTACCCCTTGACAAACTTATGACTTTTTTCTATGTTTGTACACAGTTATGCCCCTCAGTTATAAAATAACTAGCCTAGCAGAGCCTCAAAGAGAGGTTCTAAGCCAAAGTTTTGCCCCCCCCC
>CAZIMU010000126.1:0-5745 GCA_964540355.1 uncultured Fibrobacteraceae bacterium
TTATTGGACTTGGTCTTTTGATTTTGGTCATAGCCACAAATATAATTAATATGAAGACGGTGGTGATTAAGCCTATAACCAATATAGTGAAGAATCTTAAAAATATTTCCGAGGGCGAAGGCGATTTAACCCAGAGAATAGATATTCATTCTGGAGATGAAATAGGCACTTTGGTGAATTATTTCAATAAACTGATGGATACCCTCCAGCATCCCATTAAAGAATCAAAAACAACCGTGCATGAATTGTCAACAGCGGCGGGTGATCTTTCTGTGGTTTCCAGTCACCTCTCAGAGACATCTCAAGAAACAGTGAAGCAGGTGAACAATGCAACAAATGCCGCTGAACAGGTGGCGGCAAATATAAGAGCTATGGCAAGCGGCGCGGAACAATCAACCGTCAATGTAAACAATGTGGCAAGTGCGGCAGAGCAAATGTCAACCAATATGAATACAGTAGCGGCAGCAGTTGAAGAAATGAGTGCAAGCATAAGGCAAATTTCAACCAATGCGAGCGAAGCACACAATGTTTCAAAAGACGCATCCGTAAAATCCACCAATGCAACAAATGCAATGACCAAACTCAGCGAAGCCGCCAAGGAAATTGGGCACGTAACAGACGTAATTAAAAAAATCGCAGACAAAACAAATTTGCTTGCGCTTAACGCTACCATAGAAGCAGCTAGTGCTGGCGAGGCCGGCAAAGGTTTTGCAGTTGTGGCTGGCGAAATCAAGGAACTTGCAAACCAGAGCGCAAAAAGCGCAGACGATATAGCTAACCGCATAGACGGTATTCAAAA
This sequence comes from uncultured Fibrobacteraceae bacterium, assembly GCA_964540355.1. Taxonomy (GTDB): domain Bacteria; phylum Fibrobacterota; class Fibrobacteria; order Fibrobacterales; family Fibrobacteraceae; genus Fibrimonas. The sequence goes on from CAZIMU010000126.1 coordinate 800, forward strand.
TGAAACCAACTCGGCGGTGAAGGTTATAAGCGATGTGAGCAACATTATCTCTAAAATAAACCAAAGTGTTGAGGCAATAGCTGGGCACGTTGAGCAGCAAACCAAAGCGAGCAACGAAATAGCAAACAACGTGGCACAGGCAAGCACGGGCGCAAAGCGTGTTGCAATCTCTATAAGCGAGATAGCCAAAGGCAGCCACGACATTGCCAAAAATGCAGCAGAAGCGGTAAAGGGAACTGAAGATATCAAAGAGAATATGGTAGTTGCAAGCGATGTTGCGAAAAAATCCTATAAGGGATCCTCGCAGGTGAGCAATTCGGCAAGCGATTTGGCAAGGACTACAGATAACTTGAGAAATGTAATAGATAAATTCAAAGCCTAGTGGAGAAAAATATGACAAAAGCTAATGCTGAAAAGAGGGGTATGGGATTGTTTTTAAAAACAATTGGGATTTCTTCATTTCTTCTTCTTCTTGCACTTTTGTTGCTTGGATTTGCGAGTCTCTATTCCAAACAGCAACTTGCATTGAAAACAGCCATTGCAATGGGTGAAAATAAACTCAAAGGCGACATGCTCACTTTTGAGCGTTCAATTATACAGAAATATGGAAAGATGACTTTGAAAGATAAAGGACTAGTTGATATAGTGGACACCTTATCTTCTGAACTGGACATAGTTGCCACTGTTTTTGTAAAAGAAAAAGATGATTATCGCCGCATAGCAACAAGCATCACCTTCCAAGATGGGAAACGTGCGACAGGAACTTTGCTGGATTCAGAAAGTGCTGCGTATTCAGCTATTCAAAGCGGTGAAAAATATATGGGTGAAGCCTCTATTATTGGCAAAGATTATATAACATTTTACAAACCTATTTTTGAGCAAGAAACAAAAAATACAATAGGTGTTTTGTTCATCGGCATAGGCATAGACCCAATTAAGCGAATGATAAAAGAGAAGAGCAATCTTCAAACTGGCATAAGCATAATTATTGGATTTGGTCTTTTAATGCTTATTGTATTCATAAATATAATGAACATAAAGACAGTGGTTATAAAACCTATAAACAAAATAGTGAAAAGCCTTAAAAACATTTCTGAGGGTGAAGGTGATTTAACCAAAAGAATAGATACTCGCTCCAAAGACGAAATAGGAACTTTGGTTAGTCATTTCAATAAACTAATGGATACCATTCAGCTTCCCATTAAAGAGACTAAAATAACCGTGAATGATTTGGCGAAAGAGGCAGAGAAGCTTTCTTCAGTTTCAAACTATCTCTCAGATATTTCCAAAGAAACCGTTAAGCAGGTTACCAATGCTGCTAGCACCGCAGAGCAAGTGGCAATGAATGTAAAAGCGATGGCAAGCGGCGCAGAACAGTCAAGTGTTAACGCAAGCGAGGTAGCTAGTGCTACTGAGCAAATGGCTGTGAATATAAATGCAATGGCAAACAGTGCCAAGCAGGCAAGCCTTAACGCAACTGAAGTGGCAGGTGCGGCAGAGGAAATGTCCACCAATATGAATACAATAGCCGCTGCAATTGAAGAAATGAGTATGAGCATAAGGCAAATTTCAGGCAATGCAGGCGAGGCACGCAGTATTGTAGAAGATGCAACCTTAAAATCCACTGGGGCAACAAACGCGATGAATAAACTTGGAATATCCGCCAAAGAAATTGGGCAGGTCACCAATGTTATCAAAAAAATTGCAAACAAAACAAATCTTTTGGCTCTAAACGCCACCATTCAAGCTGCTGGTGCAGGCGAAGCAGGCAAGGGTTTTGCCGTGGTTGCCAGTGAAATAAAAGAACTCGCAAATCAAAGCGCACAAAGCGCAGACGAGATAGCTAATCGCATAGAGGGAGTTCAAAACGAAACCAACGCCGCAGTAGAAGTTATACACGAGGTGAGCAACACTATTGTTAAAATAAATCGGAGCGTTGAATCAATAGCTGGCCACGTCGATCAGCAAACCAAGGCGAGCAACGAAATAGCGAACAATGTAGCGCAAGCAAGCATTGGAGCAAAGCGAGTGGCTTCTGCCGTTGGCGAGTTAGCCAAAGGTACCAACGAAATAGCAGGCAATGTAGTTCAGGCAAGTGCGGGTGCAAGGCGAGTATCTTCTGCAATTAACGAAGTAGCTAAAGGCAGCCGTGATATTGCCGAAAATGCGGGCGAAGCGGTAAAGGGAACCGACAATATAAAAGAGAATATGGCAGCCGCAAGCAAGGTAGCAGAAGAATCCAATCAAGGAACTTCGCAGGTGAGTGCTTCGGCAAACGATTTATCAAAAACAGCAGATAGCTTGAGAAAAGTTATAGATAAATTCAAGGTATAATGAATAAGTTGGACATCACAGGTGAAACCTGCCCTATGACCTTTGTTAAAACAAAAGTTGCCCTGCACGGGCTTTCAAAGGGCGATGTTTTGGAGGTTTTTTTGCGTGCAGGCGAGCCGCTGAAAAATGTTCCGCGTTCTTGCGAAGAGGAAGGTTGCAAAATATTATCCATTGAGCAATTAGAAGGCGATGTGCATAAAGTGGCTGTTGAAAAGGGATAATCGTTCACCCTTCAATATCTACGAATAAAAAAATGTCGTTGCTTATAGCATAAGAGTAAGTGCGAACTTTGTCTTTTGTTGAAAAATCGTGATAGGCATCTGATAAGCAGCTTTTTTTGCCGGAGGCAACAGCTTTCAAAGCTTCGTAAAAATACCCGCGCCAAATCCAGTTTTTGTTCTTGTATGTTGTTAGATTTTTGGAATTAAAAACAATGTTGGATGTGAGTTGGTTGCCTTGGTTATCGCATAAATAAACCAACCGTGCATTTGACAATTTTTCGCAGAGTTTTGCAAGATATTCATCATAATCTTTTTTCCTAGAATCAAAGATATTTTCTACCAAAAAACTTTCAATTTGTGTGTCTAATGACTTTTGCAGAACTTCTGTTTTGGTTATTTTATCTTGCAGAACGGTATGTAAGTTCTCAATGGATTCAGAAAAAACTGCTTCGTCTATAACCGCTTCACTCATTGAGGGTTGAGGGCGAGCTATTAAAAATCCCTGATAAAACCTTCCTTTCAAAGCCATGCAAATATCGAGCTGCTCCCGTGTTTCCACGCCTTCGTACAGCACTTCAATTCCAACAGACTCGGCAAAGTCGGCTAGGGAGCGCAAATATTCGCGGTAATGGTAAGACTTTTCGCTGCTGTGGATATAGTCCATATTGATTTTTATTATGTCTGGTTTTATTTCTGCCAGCCGTTTAATATCACTTGCGCTTTTTCCATAATCATCAAGAGCAATACGGCAGCCAACGGCTTTGTAATGAAGTATGGCACGAATGTACGCATCGCTTGCATTGAACTCTTCTTCTGTAATCTCTATAACCAATTTTTTGAGAGCTATGCCAAATTCCTCTGCCCATTTCAAAGTGAGCATTAAATCTGGCCTATCTGTAAATTGCATAAGCCAGGCTAGTCTTATATTTATAAATAAATATTCGCTCCGATTTTCTTCGGAGTACTTTTTCAGGGCATATCGTCTAACAAGCCTATCCACTTCTAATGCTTCTTCGTTTGTGGTGTTTGGATCGTTAAAGAACGGGCCTAAGGAGTGTATAGCTCCTTCATCATCTATATACCGCCCTAAAATCTCGTAAGAATACACAGTTTTTGAATCTGCCGAGAGAATAGGCTGGAAATAGGCAATAACTTTTTCAGGTGAGATTTTCATTTTTCGCTCGTGGTAAAGATAGAAAAGTATTTTCTATATTCCTTTAAACACTTAAAAGAGGTCCCTATGGCAACATCATACAAAGAGCTTGGGTTGGTGAATACCAAAGCTATGTTCGCAGACGCTTTCAAAAATGGCTATGCAGTTCCAGCATACAATTTCAACAATATGGAACAAATGCAGGCTATAATACAAGCTTGCGTTGAGACAAGAAGCCCTGTTATTTTGCAGGTATCCAGCGGGGCGCGCAAATACGCAAACCAGAATTTGCTCAAGAATATGGCTAAAGGCGCGGTGGAATACGCTCACGAGCTCGGTTGCGACATTCCAATAGTTTTGCACCTTGACCACGGAGATACCTTTGAACTCTGCAAAGACTGCATAGATACCGGCTTTAGCTCCGTTATGATAGACGGAAGCCACCACCCTTACGAAAAGAACGTTGAATTGACCAGACAAGTTGTTGAATACGCCCATAAATACGACGTGACCGTGGAAGGGGAGCTTGGTGTGCTAGCTGGTGTGGAAGACGATGTTTCTTCTGAACACTCCCACTATACCCAGCCCGAAGAAGTGCAAGATTTCGTAAGCAAAACAGGTGTGGACTCACTTGCGATATCCATAGGCACAAGCCACGGACGTTGCAAATTCAAGCCCGAACAGTGTACCCGCAATCAAGATGGTTTGCTGATTCCGCCTCCTCTTCGCTTTGATATTTTAGAGGGAGTTGAAAAAATGTTGCCCGGTTTCCCCATTGTTTTGCACGGTTCTTCTAGCGTTCCGCACGAATATGTTAAGATTATTGAGCAATTTGGCGGCAAAATTCCAGATTCCGTTGGCATACCCGAAGAGCAGCTCCGCAAGGCCGCAAAAAGCGCGGTTTGCAAAATAAACATAGACTCCGATGGACGCTTAGCTATGACAGCCCTTATACGCAAGGTATTCGGGGAACACCCAGACGAATTTGACCCACGCAAATATCTTGGCCCAGCAAGAGACGAGCTTAAAAAGATGTATGCGGCAAAAAATAAGAATGTTTTGGGGTCTGCTGGGGCAGTAAAGTGAAAAAAATGCGGTTTACACCTAGACAAATCGGAAAAAATATTCTATATTTAGAAGAACGATGATCGTGACCGTTCTTTTAGATATATTATTTGTCCTATATATTATTGCCGGAATAGGGCTTGTTTTATATGGGTTTAATTGCTATTTTAGCG
>CAZIMU010000127.1:0-5741 GCA_964540355.1 uncultured Fibrobacteraceae bacterium
CAAAACCTATTTCCTCTATAAATCCGTGCTGCTCCATTCCCAGCAAATTTCCTGCACCGCGAATTTCCAAATCTCGCATAGCGACCTGATAGCCCGAACCCAAATCTGTAAATTGCTCCATAGCGGCAAGCCGTTTTTTCGCAGATTTTGAAACTCCTGTTTCTCCTTCTGGAACCACCAAATAAGCCCTCGCCTGCACCGAAGACCTGCCAACCCTGCCGCGCAACTGATAGAGCTGTCCAACACCAAATTGCTGTGCATTCATAATTATTATCGTGTTTGCATTTGGAACATCAAGCCCAGATTCTATTAAAACCGTGCAAACCAAAACATCAAATTCTCTGTTTATAAAAGCAGACATAGTTTTTTCTAAACTGCTGTCTGTCATTTGGGCGTGTGCGATGGCAACCCGCAAATTTGGAACCCACTCTTCCACTTCTTCTGCCAACTTTTCTATGTTCTGTACTCTATCGTTCACAATAAAGGCCTGCCCCCCCCTTTCTATTTCCTCTTTAACGGCGGTGGCTAAAATATTGTCGTCTCTTTCCATTATTTTTGTCTCTACTGGCAGGCGGTTAAGCGGTGGCGTGTTTATAAAGGAAATATCTCTAACTCCGGTCATTGAGAGTTGCAGGGTTCTTGGAATGGGCGTTGCGCTCATAACCAAGGTATCCAACGAAAGCCGCATTTCTCTCAGCATCTCTTTTTGCTTAACACCGAATTTCTGTTCTTCGTCAATAATCAGTAAACCTATATCTTTGAATTTAACATGGTCTGCAAGCAGCGCGTGGGTGCCAACCACCAAATCTATTGTTCCTGCTTCCAATTCCCTGTAAATTGCCTTTTTCTCAATAATTGATTTGTAGCGATTCACAAGAGCTATTTTTATGGGCCAATCCGCAAACCTCTCCGTAAAAGACTGAAAGTGCTGCGCTGCAAGCACTGTTGTTGGAACCAAAACCGCGACCTGTTTTTTTGCGCTTATGCACTTGAACATCGCTCGCATCGCGACTTCTGTTTTTCCAAAGCCAACATCGCCGCACAAAAGCCTGTCCATTGGGCGCGCTTTTTCCATATCGCTTTTTATCTCTTTGGAACTGCGAATTTGGTCTGGTGTTGGTGGAAAAGGAAAATCGTTTTCAAATTCTTCTTGTATATTGGAATCCGCAGGAAAGGCAAAGCCTTTTGCCACTTCTCTTTTTGCGTATAAATCCACAAGTACTTTGGCAATTTGAGCTATGCGTTTTTTGGCTCTTTCCTTGGCGTTTTCCCAGTTTTTGGTACCGAGCTTATTTAATCTAGGCGGACCATCGTCTTCGTTCCAAACGAGTTTTTCCAATTTGTGCAAATCGCCAACGGGAAAGGAAAGTCTGGCTTTGTCTGAGTATTCTATCATCACGCAATCCACTTGCGCACCCAGTGCCTCTATGCGGGCAAGCCCCAAAAATTTTCCCACTCCACATTCTTCGTGCACAACATAATCGCCATTTGTGAGTGAGTCTGCAAAAATTGCATTGTGCAAACTGGAAGATTTATGTTTCTTTTTTGTTAAATGCCCAAAGCGGTTGAAAATCTGATTTTCACACAACACAGCAAAAGAATTATCGCAACACCAAAAACCTTCTGTGATGTGCCCCACCAAAATTTCTTTTGCGGCAGAACCCTGTGACAAATGGTAAAGCCTAAGTGCTTGCCCTTGCGAAGGTGCAAGCAAATAAACATCGCCACCCTTTGCGCTGTACTGGGCAATTTCTTTTTCCACTCCTTCAAAACCTGAATTTGAGCGAGCTTGTGGTATTATTTGATTTGTAGATTTGGCATTGTTTAAAACAGAAAAATTCACTATTGAGTGTTTTGATAACTCCTCAGAAAATTCCAACGGCAGGCTGTAATAATCCTCTGTTGCTACCAAATAATCCTTTAAAAAATCAAATGCGAGGCTATCGTTTTCCTCGTTTAAATTCATCGGGAAAATCTCTATGCTCTCCAACTTTTCCAAAGACCTCTGCGTGAAGATATCAAAGGTTCTTATGGATTCCAAAGTATTGCCCCAAAGTTCCATGCGAATTGGGTGTTCGCGCAAAAGCGGGTTTATGTCTATGATGCAGCCTCTTATGGAAAAATCCCCAACACCTTCCACAACGGGCTGCTCCTTAAAGCCTCTTGATATAAAAATTTCCTGTAAATTTTCTTCGCTTAAAATATCGCCAACTTTCAAATTCAGGGATTTTTCTTTTAAACGTTTTGCGGATGGCAATTTTGTTTTGAGTGCTTCTGCGCTCGCAATAACGATTTTATGACCATTAGCCGCATTTTGGATAAATTTCAATTTCTCTTCCAAAATTCCGCTGAAAATTTTTGTTTTATCGGTCTCTTTTGTAAGGGGTAATGAGAGCAAATCATATTCGTCAATTTGCAAACACAGGTTTTCGTGCCATAAATCCACGGATTTTTGTTCTTTTGTTATTATTAAAATTGGTTTTGAGTTCTTCAAAAATTTTGCGCTAACCCACAAAGCCTGTGCAGAAATGCCCAGATTGCCTGAATGGCAAACCTCCCCCTTTGCCGGAAAATTCAAGTTATCCAATAAACCCAAACTTTCACTTTGCAAAAAATCAGAAAGCGTACGGAAACGCAATTAACCCTTTTTCTCCAAATATCATAGGGTTAAAATATAGTAAACGTTGATTACCAGAACAATAAAAAACGCCTATCTATAAAATCTCTACCAAATGTCTGTTATCCTTATTTAACTCTCTTTGGGACAAGGGATAAGGGAAAAGGGATATGAGTATGCAATAAAAATGGGCTTTTTTAAGCGAAAAATCATGTCCCCTGTCCCTAGTCCCATATCTCAGAGCATTTGAATATAAGTTAATCAGTACTTACTATAGAAAGTGCAGGGGGAATGATTACCACGATGCTGAAAAAAATATATATTCATATGTATGGGTAATAAAATCCTTCTTTTAATGCTTTGTCTCGCTGCGGGCATTATTTATGCTCAAAACGAACCTTATGTGCTGGGTGCAGATATATCTTGGATGCAACAGAGGGAAAAAGAAGGGGTAAAATATTACAGAGGCAATCAACAAGACGATTTGCTTTCACTCCTTAAAGGAGTTGGATTCAATTACATACGCCTGCGCATTTTTGTTGACCCAAAAGCGAAAGACCCAAATGTCCCAAATGATGCAAGTGGGTGGAATCCCTATCCGTATTCGGCAGCGGGGTATTGCGGGCTGGATTCCACAATAAAAGTTGCAAAAAGGGTAAAAGCTGCTGGCATGAAATTTTTGCTAGATTTCCACTATAGCGATACTTGGGCAGACCCAGGCAAGCAATATAAACCTGTATCTTGGCAGAGCCTAAACACTGTTGCCTTGCTGTCCGATAAGGTGCGCTCCTACACCAAAGAGAGCTTGCAGAAATTCAAGGATGCCGGAGCTTTGCCGGATATGGTTCAGGTGGGCAATGAAGTTGTTCACGGAATGATACACCCCGAAGGCAAAAACAATGGAGATGCTTTTGCTAGGTTAGTGCTTGCTGGCATAAAGGGAGTAAAAGATGTTGACCCAAATATCAAGATTATGATGCACACCATCAACAGCGAAAATCCTCTCAATTGGCTCAATACCCTGAAATCAAATTTGAATAAGGTAGAGGCAAATGCCGCAAACCAAATAGACGTTATAGGCTTGTCTTACTACCCCAAATGGCACGGCAATGTTGATTCCTTGAAAAGGGTTATGACTGCCATATCCAAAAATCACAACATTAAAATTGCTGTGGCAGAATATGCAGACTTTCACCGCGAAGTGAACGATGCGGTTTACAACCTTCCAGATAACAAAGGATTAGGCACCTTTGCATGGGAACCACAGGAATTTTCAGGAGACGATTCAAAGCCTCTTTTTGATTATACCAACGGTGCCCGCAGGTCAAATGCCAGGTTGGAACTCTACCCAAAAATGGTAACAGATTACGGAATTACAAATATCCAGCCGAGCAGCAGCAGTATTAGGAGTAGTTCTAGCTTGGCAAGCAGCTCCAGCAGAGCGAGCAGTAGCAGTGCTATAAGTAGTTCTAGCAGCTTGGCGAGCAGTTCCAGCAGAGCGAGCAGTTCCAGTAGAGCGAGCAGTAGCAGTGCTATAAGTAGTTCTAGCTTGGCAAGCAGTTCCAGCGTAGGAGAGAGTAGCAGCAGTTCAGCAGAAGACATAACTCCTGTTTTAAATGCTAACTCCATAGAAAAAAATATTGAAGGTACTCGCATATATTTTGACGGTTCTCGCGTTTTGATTAAAAAGACCTTGCCAAATGGAAAATCGAGAATCTTTGATTTAAAAGGAGATGAGAGGTGAATATGAAAAAAATATCTTGGATACTCATAAGCCTTTTTCTCTCTGTGCCTTTGTTTGGGGCTACCATAACCCTTGATAAAAACTATTCAGGCGCACCCGCTCCAAAAATTGTCACGACCGATGCACAAGGCTGTTTGACTGGTGCTCCACTGCCAGTCCCGAAAAGAACCGGCTACACCTTCAGGGGTTGGTTCACAACGGCAGAGGCAACCGGTGGAACGCAGGTAATATTAGGTGCGGCTGGTACTAAATTTACCAAAGACACCACTATATACGCACGATGGATAGACTATGTGCCAGTGGATATGAGCAAGATACCAAAAAATATGAAAGAAAACTTTGACTGGCTGAAAAACGACCGCTATCCGCGCGAGTCGTATATGCCCATAGCCGTGCCTTGGGATTGGTACAACACCCTATTTGACCAAATATGGGACGGCAACGGTTCTATCAATTACGGAGTTAGGTGGGAGACAACCAAGTCCATAACATTTGAAGAGCGCAAGCAAATAGCCTCTATGCTTCACCAAGCTATCAACGAGTGGATGCGCCAGATTGTAGGCATGGATGGTTGGCCCTTTCAGGAAATCTCTGTGAAAATTTCGGGATGGGCGGTGAGCGATGGTGCCAAGATTTTAGATAAGCAACCTAATGAGGTAGTGTGGGTAAACAATAATTATGATAATCCAGGTCCGGCATCTGCCGACCATCCTACCAACCTCATAGCGAGCGCACCCAAGGCTATGACCAGAGTGAATAACTTGGCGGCAATAAAGAAGGATATGAATTACCAATATGGGGGCGACCCTTATGCCCGTGTTGATTTGTATTTGTGGTGCACGGAATATGACTTTGGCGCGGCAGGGCACGGTAGCTGGTGGGGGGAACGTTTGCCTTCAAAAGATGTTATGTCTGCGGCAAAGAGCGGCGGTGCGGGGTCTGGCGTTTTGCTGCACGAGATAGGGCATGGATTTGGGCTGTACGACTTTTACGGATCGGTTGGTGTTGATAAACCGCCCAACACTTCCGATGGTAGCGTTTTTGGGCAAGGAGCCTTGCGGAGCTTTATGTGGAATGGTACCGGTGCCAAAGTAATCAATGAATACGACACGTGGCAAATACGTTACTACTGGGATTGGATAAGAACCGCTACTCCAGCAAACGCAAACAGATTCAGACCTCTGCCAAAAGACGAAGAAGAAACGCCTGTCGCAAGCAGCAGTTCAAAAATGCAAAGCAGCAGTAGCAGGGCAAATTCCAGCAGTTCAAACGTACAAAGCAGCAGTAGCAGAGCAAGCTCCAGCAGTAGCTCAAACATACTGATCAGCAGCAGTTCGTCCGAAGACATAACTCCTGTTTTAATTGCTAATTCCGTAGAAA
>CAZIMU010000128.1:0-5740 GCA_964540355.1 uncultured Fibrobacteraceae bacterium
CAAAAATGAAAATTGTCCGCTTGTTTGATTTTGTTAAACTTTACGAAGAAGAAGAAAAAGAAGGTATGCAGCCCGAAGAAAAAGAGGTTGACCCGCTGTTAGCAGAAGCAGAACCCGCTAGCAAACCTGAAGTGGAATACGACGAGCATATTTGGACAAGCCCAAAAAATGCTGTTTTGATGATTAATGCAATAGCTGGTGCACTTTGCGAGAAAGATACCACAAATTGCGAAAAGTATAAAGCAAATTCTCAAACTTATGTTTCGCAAATTGATAGTTTGTCAAAGGAACTTTCGCAAATTGTTAGCTCTGCAAAGAGAAAGCAAATTGTGGTAGCAGATAGATTCCCGTTCCGTTATTTGGTTGAGGAATATGGCTTGGACTATAGAGCAGCATTTTCCGGCTGTTCCGACCAATCAGATGCCACTCCGGCAACAATAGCAAATTTAATTAACGCGGTTAAGAACAATAATATTCCATATATATACCACGTTGAGTTGAGCAATAAGAACACAGCAGAAGCGGTGGCAGAGCAAACGGGGGCAAAAATGCTTTTGCTGCATTCCTATCACAATGTTTCAAAACAAGATTTTGAAAGCGGAACAACATATTTGGATTTGCTAAAGCAAAATATAGCGAATTTAAAAACAGGACTTTTGGAAGAAAAATAAGAGATGAAAATTCTTTCTTGTGTACAAGTTTGCGTAAAATACGAATCCGCCTTAGCCCTCAAGGATTGCAGTTTTGAATTGGATGCAGGAAATATTTTGGGAGTATTTGGCGAAAACGGCTCAGGGAAATCCACTTTGCTAAAAAGCATTGCGGGGCTTGTAAAGCCAAATAGCGGCAGCATAGAATTTCACGGCATAAAAAAGAACGATATAGGCTATATGGCGCAGCAAACTAGGGTTCAAAAAGATTTTCCCGCAAGCGTTTATGAAGTTGTGCTTTCCGGAACTCTTTGCAGACATTCGAGGTTTTATTTTTACAGCAAAAATGATAAAAAGCAAGCAGATAAAAGCCTTGAACTTCTGGGCATTGAACAATTAAAACGCAAATCTATTCAAGAGTTATCCGGCGGGCAAAGGCAAAGGGTTTTGCTTGCGAGAATGTTATGCGCCGAGGCAAAACTTCTGCTTTTAGACGAACCCATGACCGGTTTGGATGCAGCTTCGTCAAAACAGATGCACAGCATTTTGAAAGATATAAATTCAAAAGGTACAACTATAATTATGGTTTCTCACGATATTGATGGTACGAGTGGGCTTTGCAATAGGGTTTTGCATTTGGGGGCAAACAATGCTAGAACTGCTTGAAGACTTATTTTCATACTCGTTTGTTGTGCGAGCTATAGTGGTTGGAATTTGCGTTTCGCTCTGCGCCTCTTTTTTGGGACTACCGCTTGTTTTGCGGAGATATTCAATGATAGGAGATGGGCTTTCGCACGTTGGCTTTGGAACGCTTGCCATTGCCGTTCCGCTGGGGTTCTCGCCGCTCAAAGTTTCCATTCCCCTTGTGATGCTCGCGGCTTTTTTGCTGCTCAGAATTAGGGAAAGCTCAAAAATGCAGGGAGATGCCGCTATAGCTATAATTTCTTGCAGTTCGCTTGCCATAGGCGTAATAATAATATCTTTGACTGTTGGAATGAACACAGATGTTTGCAATTATATGTTCGGAAGTATTTTGGCGATAAAGCAAGGGGAAGTGTATTTGTGCGTTGTTATTTCTGCTGTGATACTTGCTTTGTTCATATTTTTTTACAATAAAATTTTCTCCGTGATTTTTGATGAGAACTATGCAAAAGCGAGCGGAACAAATATTGAATTTTACAATATGCTGCTCGCGCTTTTAACCGCTGTTATAATAGTTATAGGTATGCGAATTATGGGGGCAATGCTCATTTCAAGTTTGATTATTTTTCCAGCACTTACATCTATGCGGCTTTTGAAAACATTTAAATCTGTTGTTATATGCTCTGCCTTTCTCTCTGTTATTTGCTTTTTTATGGGAATGGTAATTTCATTTGTTTACAATGTTCCAACAGGAGCTAGCATTGTTGCGGTGAATTTGATTTCGTTTTTAGTTTTTAGTTTGATTTCGTTTTTTAAAAGAAAAAAGGAGTTGCTATGAAAATTTCCGTTTTGTCTCTTTTAATGCTTTTGCTATTTTGCCATAGTGCAATGGCACAAGTAAAACCCAAATCCTTTTGCCTTCTCAAAGACAGGCTTTTTGTGCAGCAGGTAAAGGATATTTATTTAAACCCAAAAACTTATGGGGATAAAATAGTTCAAATTGAAGGTTTTTTTGAAAAATATATGGATGACAATAATCAGGAACGTTACGAGGTTTTTAGAAAGACAGCTGGCTGTTGCGGAGATGATGGCAGGGCTGGTTTTGAATTTGTGTATAAAAAAGAGAAACTTAAATTTGGACAAAATGAATGGATTATGGTGGAGGCTCTTGTTAAAGAAGGAATGATAGACGGATATGACCACATATATTTAGAGGCCATATCGGTCGTCAAAAAAGATAAAGGAAAAGCCAAAGAGTTTGTGATGTAATTACAGCTGTTTCATTCCGCGCATTTTGCTGCGTAGCCATGCACCAATTTCTTCCACAGGGTGCTGCCTTATGGCTGTATTCACCTCAATCAGGCGGCGGTTATCCACCCTATTGGATTTACCTTCGTTGAATACTGCACCTATAACATCTTTGCCCTGTGCCTGCATAAAGTTTTCCAAAAGCGGAACGCAGCTATTTGCAAATAAATAGCAACCGTATTCTGCTGTGTCGGAAATAACCCTGTTCATTTCGTAGAGTTTTTTGCGGGATATGAGATTTGCGATTAACGGGGTTTCGTGCAGAGATTCGTAGTAAGCAGAGGCGGGTTTCATTCCCGCACTCACCATTGTTTCAAATGCAAGCTCAACGCCTGCCTTTACCATTGCAATCATCAAAACGCCCCTGTCAAAATATTCCTGTTCTGTTATTTGAGAATCGGTAGCTGCGGTTTTTTCAAAAGCTGTTTTGCCAGTTGCATCGCGCCAAGCTAGCAATTTTTTGTCGCCATCTGCCCAGTCTTTCATCATGGTAGAGGAAAATTCGCCAGAGATAATATCGTCTTGGTGCTTGTGGTAAAGAGGTTTCATTATGGTTTTCAATTCTTCGGAAAGCTCAAAAGCCTTTATCTTTGCTGGATTTGAGAGCCTGTCCATCATATTTGTTATGCCGCCTTGTTTAAGAGCCTCAGATACTGTTTCCCAGCCATATTGCAAAAGTTTGGAGGCATAAGCGGGTTCCACCCCAAGCTGAGCCATGCGTTCAAAGCAGAGCAGAGTGCCTGTTTGCAACATTCCGCAAAGAATGGTTTGTTCGCCCATCAAATCGCTTTTCACCTCGGCAATAAAGGAGCTTTCCAAAACTCCGGCGCGGTCGCTGCCAAGCCCAACGGCATAAGCCTTTGCGTAGTCTAAACCTTTGCCTTCAGGGTCGTTTTCTCTTTTAACGGCAATCAAAGCTGGCATTCCAAAACCGCGCACATATTCTGCACGAACCTCGGAACCAGGTCCTTTTGGAGCAACCATTATCACGGTTATGTCTTCTCTTATTTGGATTCCCTCTTCCACAATATTGAAACCGTGGCTGTAAAGAAGAGCCGAGCCTTTTTTCATCAAGGGCATAATTTCTGTCACTACTTTGGAGTGTTGTTTGTCTGGTGTGAGGTTGCAAACCAAATCTGCTGTTGGTATTAAATCTTTGTAAACTCCAACCTTGAATCCGTTTTCGCTTGCATTTGTAAAGCTGGCTCGCTTTTCGTCAATGGCTGCTTGCCTAAGCGCGTAAGAAACATCCAACCCGCTATCTCTCAAATTCAAGCCCTGATGCAAGCCCTGCGCGCCTGCACCGATGATTACGATTTTTTTGCCTTTAAGCGCTTCTACGCCACGTGCAAATTCAGATGCGTCCATAAAACGGCATTTGCCGAGTTCTTCCAGTTGTATGCGCAATGGCAAGGTATTGAAGTAGTTCATGGGGGTAATATAGAAAAACCTCCTTTTGTAGCTTGCAAAGTCACTGTTTGCCCCGAAATTTGTGCAAAATCGCTTTTTTTCAAAAAAAGTATATTTTAATACTTAGCCTTTAAATCTAGCAAAATTACTATATTACAACTAGACAGATTAGTTAGGAGTTTTTATGCAAAGATGGCAATTACAAGAAGCAAAAGCGAAATTAAGCAAACTTGTAAAGCAGACGACTTTAGCACCGCAATCAATTACCCTGCGTGGTGAACCTGTTGCAGTCGTGGTTTCCATAGCCAAATACAAGCAACTCACCAAGCCTAAGAAAAGTTTGTTTGATATGCTTCATTCCGCACCAGAAAGCCTAGCTGACTTAGACTTGCCTTCTCGCAAAGATACTCGCTTTCGGAATATTGAACTATGAAGTATTTGATAGATACAAATGTCCTTTCCGAAATGACCAAGCAAAACCCCGACAAAGACGTGGTGAAGTGGTTTATTGAGACACCCGACACAGATAAGTTCATCAGTGTAGTTTCCATAGGCGAAATAGTCTATGGAATAGAAAGACTCCCGAATAGCTCTCGAAAGAACAAGCTATCTTCTTGGTTCAATGAGGTAATTTCCGAAGGATTCAATGAACGCATACTCAATATAAAAGCAAGTACTATGCAAATTTGGGGTAAGATGATGGCTGGGCTTTCTCGTTCATTTCAAGTGCAAGATACCTTTATAGCTGCTACTGCTCTTGAAAACAACCTAATTATAGCTACCCGTAATGTAAAAGATTTTTCTGGCATAGATGGATTGACAATATTAAATCCTTGGGAAAAATGATAAGTTTTCCAAAACATAATGCGTCCCTCTCCCCGCGCCACGCACTGCCAAAAAGCCCTTTTTCACCAAATCGTTTAACATTCTTATAGCTGTTGGTTGCGAAATTTTTAAACGTTCCTCATTCAAGGATTTATTGTAATTATGAACCGCATCCATCACGGCTTCTACTATGCCTTCTATATGGTGCGAGGGTCTTGTTTCTTTTTCCAAATTTATGTTAAGCCACTTTGCAAGTGAAGAACGCACTTGTTCGCTATTCAGTATCTCGCCTTCTATTTCGCTGGATTTTGTAATTTCCTCAGTTAAAGCATTCAGCATAGCTTCTTGCTGCACGCCAAAACCGAATTGTTGCATTTTGCCGAGAACCTTGCCTTGCAGTACGGAAACGCGGGTCAAAAGGTTCAATAGGGCATCTTTGTCCCAAATGAATTTTTGATAAGATTACGGGGGTTAATCTTGTCAGTCCTTCTTGCCCACATCTACATTCCATACTCCTACTACTGAACAAAAGTTCAACTTTTTGTAAAAAAATGCACAAAAATGCAAACACTTGTTTGCAAAATTCACTTTTTAGGATTTTTTTCCCGTTTTTTACGTCTAATAGGTAACAAAGAAAAAACGGAGGTTCAAAATGACCGAAATCAAAACAAATCGCAATCACAAGGATAGCGTTTTCACGCTGCTGTTCAGCGAGCCACCTGCCGCACTGGAACTCTACAACGCAGTAACAGGGCAAAACTACCCACCAGACACAAAAATAGAGATAGTTACGCTTTCAAATGCTCTATTCAAAGGGCAGCTGAACGATGTAGCTTTCGTAGTTGACGACAGGCTTGTAGTCCTCATAGAGCACCAATCAACCGTGAATAACAACATACCACTTA
>CAZIMU010000129.1:0-5617 GCA_964540355.1 uncultured Fibrobacteraceae bacterium
CGGGTGGCTGTAAGCCGGGTTCTGTTCGTTTTCACGTGGCTGTCATTTCTCTTGAACCGCCGTTGCCAGCGGCTTCCAGCAACCTACCCGAAATAAACGCGAGCAGCGTTATCATTTCTGTTTGGTCTTGCATCAAGTGGGGCTTGCACTGCCGTTTTTGTTGCCAAAAACGCGGTGAGCTTTTACCTCGCCATTTCACCCTTACCGGTTCAAAGAACCGGCGGTATATTTTCTGTTGCGCTATCCATACCGTTGCCGGTTCCGGCCGTTAGCCGGCACTTTGCTCTACGATGCCCGGACTTTCCTCTGCGAAAACCGCAGCGACAACCCACCACCCGTTTTGTGTAAATGTAGAAATTTCACCTCATCTTCATTGCGCCGCCGCTTTTGGTGTTGCGCTGTGGCATAAAGGGGCTGGTTGCAGCTTGACCGCTTTTTTCACTTGCAACTTGCACACCAACAACAATGGAAGTGGCAGCATCAACGCCTTCTAGCACTTGGATTTTTGCTCCGTCAGAAAGCCCAAGACTAACCCGCTGAAAACTCACAGAACCATCTACACCACGCACCCACACTCTATTCTTGCTTTGATTTCCTCGCTTGCCGCCACCCTCGCGGCCTCCACCATCACGACCGCCAAAATGCGCTTCTCCACCTGGTGGCGGTACATAGCCCGGTGTATTTTCGTCTGGCTTGAATTGCAAAGCGCGAAGCGGAATGGTTAAAACCTGCAAAGCCTCTGAGACTATTATATTGCAGTTCGCGGTCATTCCGGGCAAAAGTTTTTGCTCTGGATTATTTGCTTTTATAATAACGGTATAGGTCACAACATTTGAAGAAATATTTGGCGAAAGTCTAACCTCTTGAACTTCGCCTGTGAATTTATCATTTGGAAAAGCATCAACGGAAAATTCAACTTTCTGCCCCATTTTCACCATTCCAATATCTGCCTCGTCAACATCGGCTTTAACCTCCATTTGGTTTAAGTCTCTCGCGAGCGTAAACAGAGTTGGCGCAGAAAGCGAGGCTGCTACGGTTTGGCCTGCTTCCACCGCTCTGCTCAAAACAATGCCGTCTATGGGGCTTTTTATTGTGCAGTTGTTCAAATCCAGCTCTGCCTGCTCCAAATTGCTCTTGGAATTTATCAGAGAGTTCTGTGCATTTATATATTTGTATTCTGCGGTTTCCAATTCGGTTTTGGCTATGGAGCCTTTTTCAAAAAGTTCCGATGTCCTTTCGTAATTTCTTTTTTGATATTGCCTTTCGTTTTCCGCAGACCTATAAGCGGCTCTTGTTTGCTCAACTCTTGCCTTTGCTTTTAGCGGGTCTATTTGCAAAAGCACCTGCCCCTTTTCAACCTGCTGATTGAAATCCGCATAAATTTTGCTAACCGTGCCAGAAACTTCCGTGCCAACATCCACTTGGTCTATGGGTTGCAAACGACCTGTTGCCGTTATGGTTTGAACAATATTGCCTATAGTTGGATAAACTGTTTCTAAGCTCGCACTTTTTTTTGAATTTTTTTGCTTGTAAAAATAAAAAGCCCCGCCCGCTATTACAATGATTACCAAAACAATTAAAATTTTCCAAGAAACCTTCATCGTTTAAATGTAGAAAAGTTAATTGACGTTTACTATATTACCACTATGTCTGTTCTACACAAAGCCATAGAAGACAGCACTACGGAGGTTCGCAAGGTAACTTTGCTGGGTATGGGTGTTAATATATTTCTCACCATATCCAAGTTTCTCGCTGGTATTTTTGGGAATTCCCGTGCTTTGATTGCCGATGCTATTCACAGTTTATCGGATTTAAGCACAGATATTGCCATTCTAATTGGTTCGCGATTTTGGAACCTGCCGCCAGATGTGGAACACCCTTATGGGCATCGCCGCATTGAAACTCTTATATCCGTGGCAATAGGATTGGTGCTAGCTTCGGTGGGTGTGCTACTCGCATTAGAGGCTATAGAGTCTTTGAGCGGAGAGTACAAATCTAGTTCGCCAACACTTATTGCTGCCACAATGGCGGTTGTTTCAATAGTTGTAAAAGAGTGGCTATATCACTACACGCTTAGAATTGGCAAACGCGTTAAAAGTTCCGCCACCGTTGCCAATGCGTGGCATCATCGTTCAGATGCCATTAGTTCAATTCCCGTGCTTGTGGCAATTTTGACTTCTTATGCTTTTCCACAGTTGTTCTTTTTAGATGCTGTAGGTGCCATATTTGTATCTATATTTATTTTGCAAGCCGCTTTTCATATTGCGAGGCCCGGAATTTTAGAAATCATAGACAGAGGGGCATCAAAAGAGATAAAAGGGAAACTCATGAATATGGCACTCGCTGTTCCCGAAGTTAAAAGCGTTCACAATTTGCGCACCCGTTATTCCGGCGGCTCATTATACATAGATATGCACATAGTTTTAACACCTAGCATCACTCTGCACCAAGCGCACCTAATTGGCAACCGAGTTAGAGATTCCTTCTTAGCTTCTAACTTAGATATTATGGAAGTTCTCATTCACTTAGACCCTCACGATGACCACGAGGAAGATGAGAGAATAACGGAGAAGTTGATAAACTCCTAAAAAAACAAAAACCCCCCACGCCGCAAGGAGTGGGGGATTATCAAGAAAGGCTTTTGTTATTATTCCATCTGTTTGCTACGTGCAACGCCAAGATCAACTGTCTTAGAAACGGCACCGCTAACCACGATGAAAGAAAGTGTCTCAGTTTCGGCATTTAGCAAGAAGTATTTACCGTCTGCTTTAGCTTTAACTGTAGATAGTATGCAATCATCTATTGGCTCGTCACTATCTCCGTAGCAGTATTCATCAAAAGCTTTAAAAACATCTTCAAATGATGATGATGCATCAATTTTAAGACTAGAAGGTATCACAGCAAGACCAACGGCATTATCGTTAGCTACATCTGCGCAGAAGTCATTGTCTTCACAGCCTTCTGGTGTTAAGAAGTTAGCACCGTCAAATATAAAATCTATCTTGCTTTTGTTAGCTATGGCTTTATCTTTAGTGTAAACTGTGATATCGCCATCAACATCCAAGAAAGAACCTTCAGTTGCCGTTGAGCCACCAAGAGTTACATTCTTCTGTTTAGCCCAACCAGCTCCGAAAGAGATGGTTTTTTTTGCATCAGCCTCGTCTTTATCATCAGAGCAAGAGGACATTGAAGCGGCGAGGAAACCAACTGCTGCCAACATGGCAAATTTTTTCATTGTGAACATAAAAAACTCCTATTTTGAAAATTTTCAGGTATAAATATAGCAAATTTTGGCGGTTTTGTAAAGGGGTAAAAGTATGTTTCTGTGATTTTATTGATTTTTTAAGTTTATGCCTCTAGGCGTTTTCCATAAAAAGACCAAACCCAGCACCTCGCAACCTTGCTGCAAGATACTGGGTTTTTACAAAGTACAAAGTTTTATTTTTTCTTGAATTTGCCTTTAACAGCTTCCTTTGTAGCTTCGGAAGCTTGAACTGGCGCTTCTACTGCTTTTGCTTCTGCTTTTGGAGCGGCTTTGGCACCTTTTTTGCCTGCTTTTGCAATGGAATCTGCTTTTGCAATGGAGTCGGCGGCGGCCTTTGCCTCTTCTTGTGCTTTGGCAATGGAGTCGGCGGTGGCTTTTTCTGCAGCGAGCCTGTCAGCTTCGGCTTTGTCAGCGTCGGCTTTTCTGGCGTCTTCTTGTTGCTGCTTTAAGGCAGCTTCTGCGGCGTCGGCTTTCTTTTTATCTTCACCACAAGCGGTGAAGGCTAGGGCTATTGAAGCAACTAATGCTATTTTAGCTATCTTATTCATTGAGGATCCTCTCTGGGTTAAAGCTTTGGCTCAAAATATAGAAAAAAATTATAAGGTTGTCAAGGGTATTTATCATTTTAAGCCTATACCATAAGCTTTATTTTCTACATTCCCAATATGTTATTACCCAAAAAATTACTGTTTTTTCTATTATTATCCGCCTCTTTTGCAACGGCGGCAGACGGGATGCGCATTGCGCACGTGGATTCAAAAATCATATTTGAGGGCTACAAAGGCACAAAAAAGGCACAAGACGAGTATGATAGGCAGGTGGCAAAATGGGAACAACAGGCTAATTTGCTTCAAAAAGAGCTTGGTTTTGTGAAAGAAAGGCTGGAAAAGCAGAGTTTAATGATTTCTGACGAGCAAAAAAGGGAGCTGGAGGCGGAATATGCCCGCAAAGACACGGAACTCAAAAGATTCATTGAAAAAATCTATGGCAGAAACGGCGAACTTTTAACTGAAAACGAAAAGGTAAGTGCCCCAATAATAGCCTTGATAAAAAAAGCCATAACAGAAATAGCTCTTAGCGAAGGCTATGATTACGTTTTAGACAGAGCCACAGGTGCGGTGCTTTTTTGGAAAAACGAGAACGATTTAACTCAAAAAGTATTGGATTATTTAAATGCCAGATAGTCACAGCCATAGCCACGGACATAGCCACCACGACCATTCGCATTTTGATGTTCAAAATGTGCGAAAAGCTTTTATATGGGGCATTGCGTTAAATATAACTTTTACCGTGGCAGAGGCCATAGTCGGTTATTTGGGTGGTTCACTCGCAATTTTAGCAGATGCTGGTCACAATCTGGCAGATACGGCAAGCCTTGTGATTGCACTTTTGGCACTGCGGCTCGCACTCGCGAAACCCACCCCAAAATACACCTATGGCTACAAAAAAGCCACTATTTTAGCTGCGCTTGCAAATGCAATTATTCTCATGTTCGCAATAGTCGCCATAGTTTACGAGGCAATAGAGAGAATTTCCTCGCCCGTGGAGATAAACGGAAAGGTTGTTATGATCACAGCGGGCATAGGCATCTTTATAAATGGTTTTACCGCGATGCTGTTTTTCAAGAGCAAGGACGATGATTTGAATGTAAAGGGTGCATATTTGCACTTAATGGCAGATGCCCTTGTGTCTATTGGCGTGGTTATTTCCGGTGCGATAATAATGTTCTCTGGTCTTTACTGGATAGACAGCGTTGTTAGCATTGTGGTTGCAATTGTGATTTTCATAAGCACTTGGGTGCTATTAAAGCAAACTCTGAGAATTAGTATGGACGGAGTGCCGTACGATATAGATTCCGAAGAGGTTGCAAAAGAAATATCAAAGGTAGAGGGCGTTAAAAACGTTCACCATTTGCATATATGGGCACTCTCCACAACGCAAACCGCATTAACTGCGCATATAGTTCTAAAAAACGAAATATCGCTCAGCGGTATTCCAAAAATCAAAGAAGATATTCGCCACGAAGCCTCGCATTTTGGCATAAATCACTGCACACTTGAAACCGAGAGCGAAGGCGATAAATGCGAGTGCAAAGAGGATTAAATAGTAATTCTCAACTAAATTTTAGGGACAAGGGATATGAATCATGTCCCATTTCCCATGTCCCATGTCCCAAAGAGAGTTAATCAGAGTTTACTAAAAAATTATTAAGCTAGACTCCCCGTAGCTTCTCACCTTTTTTGCTTCGTTTGCCCAAGCTGGCATGGCTCTGGAGGGAACTTCAAAAACGGCAAAACCGTTTTCATTTAATTTTGGCAAAAAGATTCTGAGGTCGGGATATTCTTTGTTGAA
>CAZIMU010000130.1:0-5601 GCA_964540355.1 uncultured Fibrobacteraceae bacterium
GGAGAATTTCGCTTTTCGCTCTCTGCTGCACTTGGCTCAAATTACAATGGCTCTGTTGCACTTGCCGCAAATAATTTTAGCGATAATCTGAATTTCAGAAAATTCAGCTTTATAAGACATTCCGCACTAAATAAAAACTCTCTTGGGCATGTAAATATAATTCGCGTTCCGCTCGAAAACATAAGCGAAAAGCGCAATGGATGGAGTTTGTTTGGCAGAGAGCAAAGCGATTTGGAAACTCTGCGAAACACCTTCGCGCTTCTTGAAAAATCAAGTGCGGGTGCAATAGTTTTTGACTTTTCCAATTACAGCGGCGGCCTTAGCATTTCGCAAGAAATTCGCAGAGGTATTTTTTCTCTCAAAGCCAAAGGCAAAAGAATAGCCGCATACACAAACGATTATCGCCCTGCGGTTATATATGCCGCCTCTGCCGCAGACAGAGTTATTTTGCAACCTTCCGCCTTTGTGGATTTCAAAGGACTTGCAAGCGATGTTTTGTATTACAAAGGCTTTTTGGACTGGGCGGGCATAAAAATTGAAATGATGCGGCACGGCAATTACAAATCTGCAACCGAACCTTATACATTGGATTCTATGAGCAACGAGGCGAAAGAAAATTTGCAGGGAATATTGAATGGTTGGTGGAGTGTTGTTAGAGATACCGTGGCAAGTTCAAGAAAACTTTTGCCCGAATTTTTAGACAGCATTGCAAGCAATCCAAAAGTAACTGCCTCTTCCGCAAAAAACAATGAATTGGCAGACACCACGCTATATTTAGAAGAAGTGCCAAAATACGTTTCAAAAATTTTGCTAGGCGTAGAAGACGAAGATGCATATTTAACGGATTGGTATTTGACCAAAGATAAAATACACATCACTTCTTGGCAACCTAGGGCGAAAATAGCGGTGCTGAATATAGATGGAATGTTAATTGGCGGCTATGGCTCAACCGACCCCTTATTTGGAAGAAGCGTAGCAGGAACTGGAGATTTGATAGATGTGCTAAATGAAATTGCCTATTCAAGTGAATACGAAGCCTTGATTTTGCGCATAAATTCCCCAGGTGGCTCGGCAATAGCCTCTGATGAACTTTGGCATACCATTAAAACTTTGAGAGATGCGGGCTTACCGATTATAGCGAGCGTTGGAGATATGGCGGCAAGCGGTGCATATTACGTGGCCTGCGCAGCAGATAAAATTGTGGCAGAGGCTGGCAGCATTGTTGGTAGCATTGGAATTTACGGAGGCAAGGCAGATTTAAGAGGACTTCTCGCAAAGCTAAAAATTAAAAACGAGACCATTAAAACTCACGAAAGCGCAAATGCAAAAAGCATATTTACAGGATTTTCGGAGAAAGACAGCATAGCCTTGCAAGAATATATGGACGATTTTTACTCGCGTTTTGTTGGTGTTGTTGCAAATGGCAGAAATATGAGCAGAGAACAAGTGGATTCGCTTGGAAACGGCAGGGTGTTTATAGGCATGGATGCAATAGGAAATGGTTTGATAGACGAAATTGGCGGATTTGAAAAAGCGCTTGAGCTTGCAAAAGAAAAAGCAGGACTTAGGAAAAGCACCAGAGTAGATGTTGAGTATATAAATAATCTTGGTTTTTCGTTTGCAGATAGAATTTCGGGAGTGGCAAAAGGGCAAAACCATATTTATCCGTGGTTGAGCACATTGGAGAAAACGCAGGTATGGGCAATTTACTTAAACTCACTATAATCATTCTGCTCGCTTTTATAATAAATGCAGCATTTTTTTTGGCTGTGCCAGTTTTGAATGCGCTCTTTTTTTCAAAAAATTATGACACAAATCCAAAAGATAAAATAGCACCGCGAGAAGTTGAGATTTTGGTGAAGGAGCAAAAAAAAGAAATTGTAAAAAGGAGCATAAGAGAAATTCCTCAGCAAAATCAGTTTAAACCAAATCAAGCGCAAAACAGCTTAAACAAAGGCATAAAGGGATTTTCAATGGATTTATCGCTTGCAGGAGTTGGAGAAAGCGGAGTTGCCATAGGCAGCGGCGGAATGGAAAACGCAATCTACAACCCAGAAGAAGTTGAGGTTGAGGCAAAATTGCTCAAAGAAGTTTTTGCGCAATACCCACCGCAGGCAAAGAAAAAGGGAATTCACGGCTATGCAAAAATTTATATGGTTATAGATAAAAGCGGAAATGTCTCCGAAGCCTTTGCGACCGCTGTTGATCCAGCAGGCTTTGGTTTTGAAAAAGAAGCCCTCGCAGCGGTTAGGCAATACAAATTCTCCCCTGCCCTTGTTGGCGGTGTGCCTGTTCAGCAGAGATTTACAAAAGAATTTAAATTTATGCCGTGAAATGCACAAGGCTTGCTGTGGAAGGTTGCCTGAACCCTGAAAATCCTGCCTTAAACTCAGGATCGGTAACATATCCTAGGTTGATGAATCCTAGTCAGGGTTCAGACAAAGCTATATTTATCCTCATGCTAAAAGATAATATATTTTTTTGCATTTTGCAAGGGTATAACGTAGATTGCACGTTTTTCGGCGTGAAATGCAAGTTTATAGACCTCTACATGAAATATAGTTGGAAAACTTTCTACATTACCCCATAAATTAGGAGAAATTCTATGTATTCGGTAAAAACCCTAAATAAAATTTCTGCAAAGGGAACTGCTTTGTTCAGCAAAGATTATTCCGTTGGCGACTCGGAAAATAACCCTCAGGCTATCTTGGTACGTAGTGCTCAGGTTGATACCGACTCCTTTTCAGGCGATTTGCTTGCCGTTGCCCGTGCAGGAGCTGGCGTAAATAACATAACAATAGACAAAGCCAGCGCAAAAGGTACATGCGTGTTCAACACCCCGGGTGCAAATGCAAATGCAGTTGCAGAGCTTGTTTTCACAGCTCTGGGCGTGGCACTCAGAAACATCCACAAATCCCTAGCTTGGATAGGCAGCTTAAAAGACAAAGAAGACAAGGAGATAAGCGAGGCTGTTGAAAAAAACAAAGCTGCATTTGTTGGCACCGAGCTTGCAGGCAAGACCATTGGAGTTGCAGGGCTTGGCAAAATAGGTGTTTTGGTTGCAAACGGAGCCATTGGACGAGGCATGAAAGTTATTGCCTACGAACCATACCCAAGCATAGCGAATATGCTAATGTTAAACAACACCGTTAAAGTAGTGCCAACCCTAGACGAAGTTATTGCCGCAGCAGATGTTCTAACCGTGCACGTTCCCTTTATTAAGAATAAAACAGAGGGTTTGCTGAACGAAACAAATTTGGCAAAATTTAACGGCTCATATTTGCTCAACTTTGCAAGAAACGGCATAGTTAGCGATGCTGGCATAAAAGCATTTTTGGCTAAAAACAAAAACCACATTTACGCAACAGATTTTCCAAGCAAAGAAGACCTCTCTAACGAACAGGTTATCTCTTTCCCGCACCTTGGCGCAAGCACAGAAGAAGCCGAAGAAAACTGCGCAACTATGGCGGTGGAACAGTTGAAAGACTATTTGGAATTTGGCATTGTTCGCAACTCCGTGAACTTCCCTGCTTCGGGCACCGCTCCACTTTCAAGCGTGAAACACCGCATTGTGGTTATAAACAACGATGTGCCAAATATGATAGCTTTAATATCCAAAGTTTTTGGCGATGCTGGCATAAACATTCAAAGTTTCAAAAACGAGAGCAACGGAAAAATCGGTTATAACTTGATAGACTTAGAAGCAAAAGTCCCACAAAGTTTAATAGATTCGCTCAAAAAAATTGAACAAGTAATTCGTGTTAGGGTTATAGAATCTTGAATTTACGGCTTGAACTTAGAATAGCCTGGAGATATCTGGGAGCGCAGCGAAAGAGCTTGTTCGTTTCGCTGATAAGCCTATTCAGCATGGGAGGCGTGTGCATTGGCACATTTGCCTTGATAGTTGCGCTTTCTGCGGTGAATGGCTTTGAGGCAGAAGTCACAAAACAGATGATAGGCAAAGATGCCCATTTTGAAGTTATGAACTTACGAGGCGAGCAAATTTTTAGAGCAGATTCCGTAGCAAAAGTGCTTATGGCAAACGACAAAGAGATAATTGCCTATTCACCTTTCATAATTTACAAGGTTGGTGTTAGCTCAAAAAAAGTAAATGACGGCGTTGTGGTTTATGGCATAGATGCACCGTCATCAAAAGATGTTATAGATTTACATTCAAAAATAATAGCTGGAAGATTTAATCTTGAACCTTTGGAAGACCATAGTGCTACGCTACGCCCCTCAATTATACTCGGTACCATTTTGGCTCATCGTTTGCAAGTGAATGTTGGAGAACGTTTGGTTTTGCAAACATTTCAGGGACCTGACGATGTGATAGGTGGAGGTCCAAGAATGAGGCAGTTTGTTGTGTCTGGGATTTTTGAAACCGGAATGTACGAGTACGATGGCAATCTTCTGTATGTAGCAATAGAGGAGCTTCAAAAATTGATGGGTATTCAGGGAGTTTCTGGAGTTCAGTTTAAAGTAAAAAATCCTTGGAAAAGTGAAATTCACGCGGGAAAAGCGGGCAAACTTCTGGGTTATCCTTATTATGCAAGCGATTGGAAAGCAAAAAATCAAACTCTCTTAAAATGGATGAACTACGAAAAATTCATAGTTGCCGCCATTGTTTGCCTTATCGTTTTAATTGCAGCCTTCAACATAATAAGCTCGCTGATTATGGTGGTTGTGGATAAAACAAAAGAGATTGGAATTTTGCGCAGCATGGGTTTTTCGGAAGGCTCAATTATGCGCGTATTTGTGAGCATGGGTTCTTTTATCGGTGTGTTCGGTTCGTTACTCGGCGGAACCACTGGCATTGCGCTTTGCATTATTCAAGAAAAAACTCATTTTATAGAATTGCCCGCCGATGTTTATATGATGCCATTTTTTCCCGTGCAAGTTCAGGCTTTAGACGTTGTGGCAATTTTTGTAATTGGCAACGCGCTCTGCGTTTTGGCAACTATTTTGCCAGCTTGGAAAGCGAGCAGCATGAAGCCTGTGAGGGCAATTAGGCGGGAATAAATTGTGTGGGGTTGTAGGTGTTCTCAATTTTCCTCAAACTCTGTTCCCCTGCTCGTGTGCCAAATGCCCAATATGTCAATATTATTTTTATTTTCCCTATAATAGATATTATACCGAAATTTACCTAGCTTTATCATTCTCATTCCGTTCTTATATGGTCTGCCTATCCAAGGCGTTTTTTCTAATTGCCTTAAAGTTTTGAAAAACTGACTACGCATAATCTCCGCTTGCTTTTGAGAATCTGCTGCTATGTAATCCAATGCCTCTTTTACCATTTCCTCGCATTCTGGGAATATATTTATTGGTTTCCCCTCAAATTCATCTTCATCCATTAGATTTTTCCTCTATCCGTTTCCTTGCATTTTCTTTCGTAAAATATCCACTTGCAAACTTTTGGTTCAGTTCCTTTTCAAATTCCTCTATCGGTCTCCCTTCACCTCTGTCTGCTTGCTCCAAGCTAATTTTCAGTCGCCTATCCAGCTCTATCTCGTCTAACAAATCCTCAGTCCATTCGCCAAGCCTTAGAACTTTCATAGCTTGCTTAACTTCCGTCACCGTCAATGTATCTGTCGCCGTTGC
>CAZIMU010000131.1:0-5530 GCA_964540355.1 uncultured Fibrobacteraceae bacterium
GGCATAAATTTGTTTATGTTTCCCCTGAATCTGGCTCTGGTTATTCGGCTTTTGATTTGGCAGGTGGCTCTGCGCTCTTAGGTTTTGACCAATCTTTGATGCTTGGATATGCTAAAAGTTTTTATGGGCTTTCTTTGAGTATTTTTCCTCATAAGCTTTGCAATCGCGTATCTGATGACAAATATGAATGTTCTTCAAACCAAAATATTGGTATGAATTTCTCTGTACCACTAGGCAGTTCAATTCTTTACGCATATACTGGTAAAATCACCACAAGTGGTTATGATGGCGATGATGATGATATTTTAAAACAGGAATCGTTTGTTAAAAAGGCATATATTGGAATAACTGGTGGCGATAGGCTAGTTTGGGATTTAAAGTTTAGCTATGACCTTTACAAGACTTCTTCTTATAGATATATGTACAACGATAAATTTTTAGGTATTGCTAATGATACTAGTGATACAACAGATATGAAATTTTTACTGAATTTAGGTTATAAAATTTTGCAAAGCGATAAACTTAAATTTATTGTTGGCTTAAACAATGAATTTTCTTATTCTGATTTTGACAACTATTATTTACAAGCTATAATTTCTCCGAATTTTTTAGGAGAAATGGCTTTAACAAAACATTTGCTCACTTTTGTTGGTGCTAGTTACAGCATTTCTTCTTATGTGCGTGGGGCTACTGTAGAAGGTGATACAAACATAGATGTTTTCTATCTTTACAAATATGAACCTGGTGCTTATGCAGGGTTGCGTTATGAGTATGAAAATTTGGCTGTTGAAACTCGTTTACAAAGCGATACGTTTGAAGAACTTCTCAGCGGAAATAACCCTTTTATTGCGCTTGGTGTTTTCTTCTTTTTTCGGTAAGAGAAGCTGTGATTGGGAATATGGCTATATGAGCCAGAACTATGCTTAAAATACCTATAACCGTTACCATGCCAAGGCTTTTTAAGCCGGGATGTGAAGAAAAACATAAGCTTGAAAAAGTTGCTATTGGTATTAAATAAGAGATAATCACTGTTCTTCCGGTTTTTACGCAAACAAATTTTAGCGAGCCTGTTCCTTCTTCCCAAAATCTTTGCCATAAAAACAGCGAACCATCTATGGAAATACCTATTAAAAAAGGCAAAGCTAAAATACTATAAACAGTTAAAGGGAGATTCAGCAAGTTCAGAATTCCAAAAAACCACAAAAATCCAATAGCTGGAGATGCCAAAATCAAAAATATGTGGTTCCTCATATTCTTGAATATTAAAAGCCAAAGCAGAATTGCTATGCAGCCAAATATGGTACATCGGCGGAGCTTTGGCAGGCTCAAATCCATAAGCGCGGCACGGATTATGGGGTTTCCAGTGCTTGCAAGATGTTTGCCAAAAATTGAAATATCATTTACGCTTTTTGCAAATCTGCGACATTCAAGCCCATCATCAATATCAAATGCGGGAAAAATAAAACCAAATTCCCCTATATCTCCATTTTTGCCCAAAAATTTCAAATTATAACTCTCTGGAAAATCTGCTGGCTCTACAGGTTTTAAGTTCCAGTTTTCCACGATCTTGTTCGCATTTGTGAGTTCGTTGCCAACAAGTGTTTCCAAAATTTCTGGCTTTAGGGCATTTTTGATTTCTCCCAAAATTCTCAATTTTTTATATTGTTCGCGAGGCAAAAGACTTGCATACGTTACCCAATTCATATCGGGATAATTGTCTGCGGCAACTTCTGCGCACTTTGCGTTTGGAAAAATAACAATAACCGGTTCTGCTTTGTATTCTCCTATGTCTTTCAGAATTTCGTACACAGGCTCGGATGGTTTTACAAACTCTGTTTTTGAAAAGCGATATTCCATTTCTGGAAAAACTCCACGTATAGTGATAGCTATAGTGCCAATTAAAATAGCGGCTATATATTTTTTGCTTATATTGAGCGGCTCTCTTGAAAAATCAGAAAACTTGAAAGTTATTTTTGCAAACAGTGGAAAGTTGTGTTTTT
This sequence comes from uncultured Fibrobacteraceae bacterium, assembly GCA_964540355.1. Taxonomy (GTDB): domain Bacteria; phylum Fibrobacterota; class Fibrobacteria; order Fibrobacterales; family Fibrobacteraceae; genus Fibrimonas. Next base: position 2,001 of record CAZIMU010000131.1, read on the forward strand.
TTTGCAAAAATATCAGCATAGCTGGAAGCACAACACTTATGGCAAACCAGTCGAATAAAATTCCAAGCCCACCTGCAATCCCAAGCTCCTTTATTCCTTGCAAGGGAATGGAAAATAGGCAAAAGAGCATTGAAGAACTTATAAAAGCGCTAACGGTAAAAGGCTGCCCAATGCCGAGTATTGTGCTTTCTAGTGCGAGCTTAACGCTTAATCCTTTTTGCATTTCTTCGGTGTATCTTGAAAGCAAATGGGTGGCATTTCGCCCTCCAAGCCCTGGTATTATCAAACCCAGTATTATTGTGAGAATATTTATTCTGCCAAATAAAATTGAAACCCCCGCGAATGTCCACAGAGTTGCCATAGCGAGGCACAAAGCTGTAATTAAGGATATGGCTGGTATTTTGAAACAGAAAAAAACGAATATGGCAAATAACACAAGTGCAGAAATAAATGCCAAAGTTCGCACCTCCGATAATAAAGTTCTGCTATTTGCCACAAAATCGTAAACCGCGCCGCCATAAAGCACATCTATATTTTTTTGCTTGCTTAGGGAATCGGCTTTTGTTTTTGCAAGCCCATACAGTTTTCTCATATCGGGCAAATTTGAATTATTTTTTGTAGGATAAATTTCCAAAACTTGCACCTTTCCATCTGTGCTGCCTCTGAAGTTTTTTAGTTTTTGCAAATATTTCCATTCAATATCTTCCAAATAAAAAAATGGCTCGTTGGATACAGAAGTGTCCTTTACCAGTTCCACTATAAAGGGATTTAGTTTTTGTTTTTGCTTGGCTACAAGGCTTTTAATTCTGTCTCTGATGGTTTCCAAATCTTGGAGATTTATATATAACAATCTGTGTTCTCTGTAAAAATCTGCCTCCGTGCGGTATTCTGCTAAGTTCACCAAGTCGCTTTGTTCCAAAGATGCGGCAAGGGCTGCAATAAAATTTGCATTGGCTGCGCTGTCTGGAGATTTGGAGAGAATTATCAGGGTTTGCCAGCCGCCAAATTCTTTATATACTTGGTTCTGCGTGATTATTGCAGAATGTCCTTTTGGGAGCAAATCTGCCATATCTAGTTCCCAGCGCAAGTTTGAAACAGGATATATGCACAGAGCAGACAAGGCCAGGGCAAAAAATATTATCATTTTTGGCGCCTTTTGCAGAAAGAGCAAAAATCTTGTTATTAAAGAAAACATTTGTAAATTTCAAATTTAGTAAATGAAAAAGGTTTTTGTTTTTATTTTTCTTTTTGCTTTTTGTGCTGAGGCACAAGAGGCAAGTTCAGATACTTCTGTTGTGAATATAAAACACGAAAACATCTTTTTGACCCTTGTGTCTTGGCCTTTTGTGCATATAATACAGCCTACTGTTGAGTTTTTGATATACCCAGTGATACCACCGTTAATATATGTATCAAGAGGAGATATAATAGATAAAGGGGCAAATCTCATAACTTATGGTGAAAAAAAACATATAATGTTTTACCCTATAATAAATGCAAGTATGGGCAATTCCGCCAATATAGGTTTTTCGTACTGGCATAAGGAACTTTTCCTTGACAATGATAATGTATTTATTTCTCCGCATCACTATATTAACGGAGATTGGGATGCGGCAATGCGTTATAAAAAAGGTAAAATTTTAGGTACATCTTTTTATTCTAGGTTTGGTGCGAACCATAGAGAATATGGAAATAGCTCATTTAGAAATTCAAAGGGAGTTAAATATTCTTTTGCAGATAGCTCAATTCTTCTAAATTCTGGTTTTGGATTTAATTTGTATGGGGGTTGGAACATAGAATTTAGTGCATCTGGCAATTTTAATAGATTTGATGTTCCTAGTATAATAGAAGATACCACAATAAATATGAATGATGTATATGTTTCTAATCGAGGATTTTACAGGAATTTTGAAAGCTATCCGTTATCTCTTTCGTTGTCTTATAACAGCCTTGATGAGCCATATTCAGCAACCAGAGGAAATAAAATTTCTTTTAGCTATTCTTATGTGCCTATTAGTTCTTATAGTGACACAAGAGACCATAATTATCATGTTGCCGAAAGTCGCTTTGTGAATTATTTATTGCTTGGTAGCAAAGGCTACGCAATGACGGTTGCAGAGAGCAATGCAAATAGGGAAAAGTTAATGAATTTGTCTTTTTCAGAAGCAATTGATATGTTGAATCCTATAAACGTAAAGGAAGTAATTTTTGATAGACGAGTACTTATAACGCAGTTAAAAGCTCGCTATATGATAGAGGATCACAAAGGCAAGGCTCCATTCTTAGCTATGAGTACACTAGGAGGAAATTTTCCGCTTCGTGCTTATACAGACGGTTATTTCAGTGGAGCTATTGTTGCTGGCTTTTCAAATGAATATCGTTGGCCTATAGACCGCTATGCAGATATGCTTATTTTTAATGAATACGGAGTATATAGTGATGATTATGGGCATTTATTATCTTTTAGTTTAAGGAACTCTTATGGTTTTGGTTTTAGAGTGAGAACATCCAGATTCTTCATAAGCCGTTTTTCGCTTGCTTTTCACGGCTTGCGAGGAGTATCTGTGATTTTAACTACGAGGCCTGAGTACGATTAAAAGCTAATTAATTCCCCCCTTGAATGGAGATTCAGAGTTAATTAGTGGCTATGTTAGAAATTTTCTAGATTTCTATTTATGTCTTCGGCAACAAATCAAGAAGAAACAATTAAAGTCTATAAAGATTTTTTGAAATCCAAAGGTTTGTTGTACACGCAGCCTCGCGAACTTATTTTAAAAGAAGCGATGTCTGCCCTTGGTCATTTTTCTGCCGATGAACTTACCTTGCAAATGCACAAAAACGGTATGAACATAAGCCGTGCCACAGTTTATAGAACGCTTGCCTCAATAAAAGAAGCGGGAATTTTGAACTCTGTTGACTTTGGGCACGGGCACATACACTACGAAGCAAAAAAAACAAAAAAATACCACGAGCATATAACCTGCGAAAAATGTGGTGCGATTTACGAAATACAAGTTGAGAATTTGTCAAAAGTAATAAACACAGCTGGAACAAAAGCTAAATTCAAGCATATAGAATATGCAATTAGAATTTCTGGGGTGTGTGAAAAATGTAGGTGAAATTTTTCTACATTTACCAACAACATCAAAGGAGAATGTTATGTTTAGAAAATTCCACATTTTTATTTTTATGTTGTGCTTAATTTTAACAATTTCTTGCGAAGAGAAAAAACCTAAAGCCTCACCTGGTGGCAAAGTAAATGTGGTTGCCACTATTTTTCCTCTTTACGATTTTTCAAGAGCGGTCGCAAAAGAACAAGCAAATATAACAATGCTCACTCCGCCTGGTAGTTCCTTGCACTCTTATGAACCAAGCCCCGCAGATATAAGAAACATTCAAAACGCCGATGTATTTTTATTCATAGGCGGCGAAAACGATACGTGGATTGACCGCATTTTAAGCACACTAGATACCACAAAAATGAAAATTGTCCGCTTGTTTGATTTTGTTAAACTTTACGAAGAAGAAGA
>CAZIMU010000132.1:0-5425 GCA_964540355.1 uncultured Fibrobacteraceae bacterium
CATAGCCTGCTTTATTTCAGTTTCATTCGCAATAACTTCCGTTGCTGTTGCCATAGTTTGTACCTCTCTTTTGAAAAGATAGAAAATAGTTCAAAGAGTTTCCGAGTGTTGTGGTTTTTTGCGAGCATCTATAACTACTTGGTTGTTCTCATTAAAAGAAATATCGCTTGCGGGGTTTGAGCGGGTAAAGGCAGTCCATAGCAAGTTATCCAAGTTTTTATTTGTGAATTCAGCATCATCGCACCGAATAACAAGTGGGAATTTCTCTGCATCTATTTGGTTTTCCCATTTACTTTCTTGAACAACAAAAATTCCCTTGATAGGCGAAGCACTGCCTAATTCTCTGAGCGGCTCTCCCGCTGCAGCAAACACCGCTTTTGAACCGTGATTCAAACTCTCTCCTGTGTAATCTAAGGTGTCTGTGCTTGTGCTTTTATGGATGTGAATATCTCTTTTAATATTTATTCTGCATAAGATATGCTCAAAAAATTCTGGGATGTTTTTAACGGATAAATTTGGATTATCCTCTTTGGCTGCTATGAACAAATATTTTGCAAGCGACAACTGCCCAAAACCCAAAATGGCATTGCTCTGAGTTAGCAATTCAAGCGGCTCCCTTTTATTGTATGGCAAATATCGCTCGCTTCCAAGAGCCAAAAGCAAAGGATGAACCCCTGCGGCATCTACCGCATTAACCTCATGCACACCCGGAAGCATTCGGGGAATTAAAGGCGCGGTCATTTTGTGAATCAAACTCCCAAAAATGGTATCTTCTTGCGGAGGGCGGCCCACAACGGTAAATGGAAATACCGCATCTTTTCTTGCGAAAACCTTATGAACTTTTAAGTATGGAAAGGGGTGTTGCTTTGAGTAATAACCCAAGTGGTCTCCAAAGGGGCCTTCGGGTTTTAAATCGTTTTGCACTTCTCCCAAAATGCAAAAATCAGCTTCGGCAGAGATTAGCCAATCTTTGTACCAAGCATATCTAAAAGCTCTCTTTGCAAACATTCCCGCAAATGCAAGCTCTGGGACTGAGTTTGGAAGCGGCATAATCGCAGCAAGAGCGTGCCCCGGATGCCCACCTATAAAAATGCTCACTTTAAGTTTTTCACCCCTTGCAAGAGCTTCTTGGTGATGGATTCCAATGCCTCTGTGAATTTGGTAGTGCAAACCACATTCCTCATTTTTTTTATACTCGTTGCCGCTTATTTGTACCCTATACATTCCCATATTTGAATGTCGCCAAGATTTTTTTCCGGGTGTCAGTGTTAAAACTTGTGGCAAAGTTAAAAAAGCACCTCCATCACCAGGCCAGCATTTTATCTGCGGCAAATCGGAGAGGGAAATTTCTCGGTGCATAACGGGTTTGCTTAAAGCACGGCAGGGCAGGCAGTGCAAAAGCCTTGTAATGTTTTTCAAATTGAATTCGGGCAAGCCTTTGAGGAGCAGGCTCGCTCTTTTTTCGCTTCCAAACAAATTGCACACCGCCGGAAAAGGGCTACCTTCCACCTTTTCAAAAAAAAGCGCAGGTTCTTTGTTTGCAAAAGCCTTTAGTGCCATTGATGGCATAACCAAATTAGGAGACACAGACTCTTTTATGCGAACAAGCTCGCCGTGTTTTTCCAGCATTTCACAGGCTTTGCGGGTTATAGAAGTCATTTTTGATTTTTTATGTTTTCCAAAACATTTTGCAATTTATTTCTGATTTTTAACAGGGTACGGCTATCTTTGCTGGCTTTTGGAGTGGTTTTTGTTTGTCTGGGAGGCTTATCCACCGGAGGCTTATCTACCACAAACCCTTCTTCGCCAGCTACTTTTCCTTTGATTTCTTTTGCTGTTTCAATATCGCTTTGCTTATAGATTCTTTTGCCGTTTGCATTTTTTTTAGGGTTCAGCTCATGGAATTTTCTTTCCCATAAATGCAAAATATCAACAGGAATTCCTATTTGTTCTGCTGCCTCGCTACTTGAAAAATACAATTTCTCGGTTGCCACCTGTCCGTATTTCATAGGGTGTAATATAAAAATTTTTTGAAAATCCTGCAACCTCAAAATAAAACACAGATGTTTCAAATTGGCACACATACCCTAAAAATCTTGAAAAATAACGCATTTTAAGGGTGTTTAAGCGTGGCATAGCTTTTGCCTTGTTATTTTATATGCAAGAATTTTCAAAACAATCTGAGCGAATTTTAGCCAAGTCGCAGGAAATCCAAGACAAGGCGAGCCACGGCGAGTGGGGCACTCCACACTTGGCAGCAGCTATTCTGGATAACCCAGACGGACGCTTGAAAAATTTATTCAAGGCAAAAAATGCAAAAACACAGGAAATGCGAACATCGGTTCAAAAAATTCTGGACAAACTGCCACGCATTGTGGAAAGCACAGATGCGGATAACCATCCGAGTAGCGATTTGTCTGGTGTGTTGAGAGCCGCTGTTAAATTGGTGCGTTCCGAGCAGGGTAGCAGCGCAGAGCCTGGGCATTTGCTAATTTCTTTGATGAAAAATTCAGGCGATAGGCAGCTTGTTTCAATTTTTGAAAATGCGCTAGGTAACGCGGAGGCGGTTCGTACTTGGCTTTCTGACCCTATGAGTGCAGCGGCGGTTGCAAAAGAGGACTCCGCTTTGAATAGGTTTGGCAAAGAATTGGTATCTCTTGCCGCAGAGGGAAAATTAGACCCTGTTATAGGGCGTGAAGAGGAAATCCGCAGGGTGATTCGCATTTTGGCACGCAAAACAAAAAACAACCCTGTGCTTGTGGGGGAGCCGGGCACAGGAAAAACCGCCATTGTAGAGGGCTTGGCGCACCGCATTCACAAAAACGATGTGCCAGATGCCTTAAAAGGCAGAAAAATATTTTCACTTGATTTATCCGCTTTGATAGCGGGCGCAAAATACCAAGGCGAATTTGAGGAACGCTTAAAAGCCGTTTTAGACGAATTGGAACAGGAGCAAGATACGCTTCTGTTCATAGATGAAATTCACAATATCGTTGGGGCAGGAAAAACGCAGGGCAGCATGGATTTGGGCAATATGCTAAAACCCGGGCTTGCCCGCGGAGAATTGCACTGCATAGGTGCAACCACAACCTCGGAATACCGCAAATACATAGAAAAAGATGCTGCACTTGAACGCCGCTTTCAACCCGTGCCAGTCGCGGAACCCAGCCCAGACGAGGCTCTTTCCATTTTGCGCGGCATAAAGGAGAGCTTTGATGCACACCACGGGGTTCGCATTCAAGACAACGCCTTGGTTGCCGCTGTGCAGCTTTCCAGCCGCTATATCTCAGACCGCTTTTTGCCAGACAAAGCCGTTGATTTAATAGACGAGGCGGCGAGCATGGTGAAAACCCAGCTAGACACCGTTCCCGAAGCCCTAGACACTTTGCAAAGGCGGCAGCTCCAACTTCGCATAGAGGAAAAAGCACTTGGAATGGAAAACGATGCCGTTTCAAAAGAGCGGCTAAAAGAATTGCAAGAGGAATTAAAAGCGGTGGATTTGGATGTAAAGGAGCAGCAGGAACGTTGGCAGCAAAAAAGGCTTCGCTTTGAAACCTTGAAAAATGCGCAGGCAGAGCTACGTGCCGCAAAAGAGGAAATGGAAAAAGCAGAGGCTTCTTACCAACTGGAAAAAGCGGCAGAGCTTAAATACAACAAAATTCCGCTATTGCAAAAAACAACCCAAGATTTGGAAGCTGCCCTTAGCACAAATGAACCAGACGGAGTTTCGGAAGTTGTTACCGAAGAAAACATTGCCCAAGTTGTGAGCCATTGGACGGGTATTCCAATTTCCCGTTTGCGGGAGGGAGAGCGAGAAAAACTTTTGAATTTGGAGAGCAGGTTGCACAAAAGGTTAATAGGGCAGAACGAGGCTGTGGAAGAAGTTTCGCTAGCTATTTTGCGAAACAAAAGCGGTCTTTCGAGGGAAAACGCTCCCATAGGCAGCTTCCTTTTTCTTGGACCAACAGGTGTTGGAAAAACCGAACTCGCCCGCGCCCTCGCCGCCGAACTTTTTGACAGCGAAAACGCCATGCTCCGCTTTGATATGAGCGAATATATGGAAAAACACAGCGTAGCAAGGCTCATAGGTGCCCCCCCAGGATATGTAGGCTACGATGAGGGCGGTCAGTTGACAGAGGCGGTTCGCACGCACCCTTATGCCGTGCTGCTCTTTGACGAAGTAGAAAAAGCTCACCCCGATGTTTTCAATGCCTTGCTGCAAGTGCTAGACGAGGGGCATTTGACAGACGGCAAAGGCAGAAAGGTAAATTTCAAAAATACCCTGATTTTGATGACATCAAATTTACCAGAAAAAGATTTGAAAACATTTTTCCGCCCGGAGTTTTTAAATCGCTTGGATAACACTTTGATATTCAAATCTTTGGAAAAGAGCGAGCTAATTCAAATTGCTCAAATCAAATTGAACGCCCTTGAAAAGCGGTTAAATGCGCAGAGAATAGAGGTAGTTTTTGAACCCGCTGTTGCAGAAGCCATTGCAGAAAACGCCTGCGATTCTCAATACGGCGCGCGCCCAATTCAGCGGTATATCCAAAAGCATTTGGAATCTTTCCTATCAAAAGAAATCATTGCAGGAAAGATAAAAGCGGATAGCCGAATTACGGTTGATTTTAAGGGGGGAGAATGGAGGATATGTGAGTCTCCAGTAACTGAATAGGATCCACTTCGCTTGGGCTTTGATCCATTGGCGAACTTGCGCTCGTGTTCTTTGGGAAGGCGATAAAATCGCGAATGGAATCTTGACCTTCTAAGGTTGCAACAACTCTATCCAAACCAAGAGCAAGCCCGCCGTGCGGGGGAGCGCCGAATTTAAAGGCATCCACAAAAAATCCAAACTTCTGTTTAACCTGTTCCTCTGAAAGACCTAATAAACGAAACACCTTTTCTTGAACTTCTGGGTTGTGAATACGCACAGAGCCGCCGCCTATTTCCACACCGTTCAAAACCAAATCGTAAGCCTGCGCATTGCAGTCTTTGAGGTTGCCGCCGAGCATCATATCCAAGTGTTCGGGGAGAGGGCTTGTGAATGGGTGGTGCATAGACATATAGCGTTTTTCTGTTTCGCTGTATTCAAACATCGGGAACTCGGTTATCCAAGCGAATTTACGCAGCTTTGGATCCATTAAACCTTTTATGCGAGCGATTTCCAAACGCAAATGCCCCATCGCGGTTGCAGCAACTTTTTCTGAACCTGCGATAAAGAAAAGCATATCTCCAGCTTTGCCCTGAATGGCATTGCGAAGGGCTTCCAACTGCTCTTTTGTAAAGAATTTTGCGACCTGTGTTTCCACTTCGTGGTTATCTTTAACTCGCATCCACACCAAGCCCTTTGAGCCATAACGACCGACAAATTCGGTTAAATCGTCTATTTGCTTGCGAGTGAAATCCACGCAGCCTTTTGCCGCAA
>CAZIMU010000133.1:0-5417 GCA_964540355.1 uncultured Fibrobacteraceae bacterium
CTCTCTTTCTTCTTGGCTTCGCGACTATCTGTATATTTCGCTGGGCGGCAACCGCAAAGGGAAAACTCGCACCTATGTAAATTTATTTTTAACTATGCTAATTGGGGGATTGTGGCACGGAGCGGCTTGGAGGTTTGTTGTTTGGGGCGGCTTGCACGGAGTGGCACTCGCTATTGAACGCCTGCTTAGATCGTATATTAAAATACCGCAAAATATACTCACTCGCATATTCACGCGTATTATCGGTGTAATTATAACTTTCCATTTTGTAACCTTTGCCTGGGTATTTTTCCGTGCGCAGGATTTTAGCACAGCTATTGACCTTATAGGTATGGTGAGCAAGATAGACTTTGAAGAGGAGCATTGGCTTGCGGTGATTGATGCGTATAAAAATGTTATGATTATGTTGTTAGCTGGATTTATTATGCATTTTTTGCCGAATTTCTTTGTGCAGTGGCTACAGAAAATTTTTACCATTTTGCCCGTTTTTGCAAAGGCCTTGGTCATAGGGCTGGTTTTATGGCTGGTACACGCAACTGCCTCCAGCGAAATCCAGCCTTTTATTTATTTTCAGTTTTAAATTAGGTTCAGACAGAAGTAGCCTTTCTCTTGATATAAGTGTTTACAAGCAACAGAGGAAAAGCCACCAGCAAACCAGCTTGGGTGGTTAAAAGAGCCTCTGAAATTCCGTCTGCGAGCAGTACGGGGTTGCCAAAGCCAAAACGTTCTATGGTTTCAAAAGTGTGAACCATGCCCATAACGGTTCCGAGTAGCCCAAGCAGGGGAGCCACTGCGGCAAGAGAGGCTATATTTTTGGAATGTTCCTTTTTTCCCGTTAAAACCAAAATCCAAGCAATCCAACCCACAGCAAAAATAACGGGCATAACAATCCCGCCCCTGCGAAGCAAATCAAAAACCTGTTCATAAACGTGAATTAGGGACATAGTTGTAAGTTAGTAAATCTATATTTACTCTATGAAAAAGTTCATTTTGTTATTAGCGGTTGCAGTCCTTAACCTTTTAGGCTGCAAAGAAGAGCCCGTTCCGAAAGGCACAAATTTCTCTGATTTGTTCAAATCAGTTGAACCAAAAGACATACCCCAAGATGTTTTTACGCTTATAGGCAAAGATTTTGCTGTGCTAACTGCAGGTAAAAAGGAGCATTACAATTCTATGGTAGCTGGCTGGGGAGGATGGGGAATTCTGTTCAGCAAGCCAACTACATTTTTAATGTTGCGTTCAAGCCGCTACACCCTTGAACTTATGCGCAAGGAGCAGAGTTACACTATGGCTTTTTTTGACCCTGAATACAAAAACGATATTCTGGAATTTGGAAAGCAATCTGGGCGCGATAGCGATGAAAAAATGAGAAACACCAGACTAACCGCTGTGGAAACGCCAACTGGCAATATGTCTTTCAAAGAGGCAAAGTTGATAATTGAATGTAAGCTGGTTCAGGTCACCACAGTTTCACCAGAGGACTATTACACAGAGGATAGCAAAAAATTTGTTGTGGATGCCCAAGCCGAAACTGGGGCTTATCACAAAGTTGTGTTTGGTGAGATAACTGGGGTTTGGGTTAGGAAATAGTCATTTTAAGAGTTTCCTTCCCTGTACCTCTGTCAATATGCTCATTTGTTGTATAGCAATTTTGTTCAATCGCAATAAGCGTTCTTTTTGCGAAATACCATCGTTGATTAAGACCGCATTGATATTTTCCATATTTGATAGACAAATTAGTTCGTTGATAGAAGCGTAATCGCGGATATTTCCTTTTTCATCAGGATTTTTTTCTCTCCATTCTTTTGCCGTCTTGCCGAATAGAGCTATGTTTAAGACATCCGCTTCATCGGCATATATAGCCGATGCTTGTTTCTGAGTAAGTTCTTTTGGAATGAGGTTTTGCTTAACAGCATCAGTATGGATATGGTAATTAATTTTTGCCAATTCCCGCTTTGCAGACCAACCTAATAGTTTTTGCTCGTTGTCTTTTAGTCGCTGGAATTCTTTGACTAACAACAACTGAAAGCGCGGACTTATCCACATACCGAAATGAAACGCAATATCTTTATGAGCATAAGTTCCGCCATAACGTCCTGCTTTTGCGGTTATTCCAATTGCACCAGTTCTCTCAATCCATTGCTTTACAGATAGAACAAAGTTATTACTTCCTGCCATATTTTTAATTGTACCGAATTCGGTATAATTAAAATTTGGGTTAAACAGAATTTCCCATTCTCCAATATACTCAATTGTACTTTTCACACTAAGCCATTTGATAATGATATGTTCCTCCATTTGGCTATGTGCTATATCGGTGAGAGAGATATAATCTTCATCACATATTTGAATTATTGATATTTCATTTTTTTGAACAATAATTTTTGACATAATGTTTCCTTTAAAGACCTATGAGTGTAATATAGAAAAGTTACGTCATAGCACGGAGGACGATGCTTACGCCGCTTACAGCCGGAACATGAACTACGACGACGTAGCTGTGGACAGGGGCTACAGCGGTAAGTCCTACTTTTTGTCAGTGCGTTGTGTCCAGGACTAGGGCGTTGTATTAAGACAAAAAGGCATTTTTCTACATTTCCATTATGTCTATCAGGAGCCACAAATTGTTTTACATAATCTTCCTCATACCCTTTGTTCTAGCACTCACCAGTTGCGGACCCACAAGAGTTCCAGTGGAAGTGGATAGATTGCCAACGTTGAATACAGCTGGCATCAAACGCATAGCCGTTATGCCATTTGAAGCCGATAACCCTTCCTATAATGCTTTGGCTTTGTATGCAACTTCTGTAGCAACCGATAGAATTCGCGAAACGGAGCGTTTTACTTTGGTGGATGCCTCTGAAGTACGGCATATTCAAAGAAGAAGGCAAAACGTTGAAAACTATGTGGATGCTATGTTCATTGGGCGAATAATACGAACAGCTACAGAAAAAGATTCCAAAACATCGCAACATAAAGACAAAAAAGGAAATACTTATAATTCCACCACTTATTATACCAAAGTGGAAATAGAGTTTAGTTATTCCATTAAAATGGCTAGAGATGGAAGTCTTATAGGGCCTATTTCAAGAAAAGGAGTTGCAAGTGCCTATAGCTCAGAAGGCTATCCTTCCGCAGACGAACTTTTGAGAGATGCCCTTACTTCTCAGATGGCTTTTATTCGCCAAGATATTGCTCCCTATAAAAGCAGAGAAATGCGTACCCTTGCAGAAGATAAAACAGAAGACTATGTTTTGAAAACTGAAATGAAAGAGGCACTTGCACATGTGAAAGCTCAGAATTACAAACTCGCTCTTCAATCTTATCTTGGAATTTATGAACGGTATAAAAGTCCAGCGGCAGGGGAGAACGCCTCCATTATCTATGAAGCACTTGGCGATACAGAATCTGCGCTTAACATTATACGCAGAGTTTACAATGATACGGGAAATCCCACAACGCAATTGGTAATTGCCAGACTGAGCAAAATTTTAGACGACAAAGCAAAACTTTCTGCAAGCGATCAACAAGACCCGATTAACAGAGTTACCGCATTTGCAAGCGAAGAAATACAAAAAGTTCTTCCCAGTGGTACGGTTGTGTGGCTTTACAATAATTCACCTAGAAATGCTATGGTAGAGGCTGTTGTTGATAACCTAACCTCAGGTTTTATTCGGAAGGGCATAGGCGTTGTGGATAGGCAAAATACCGCATTGGTTGCAGCCGAGCAAAGGCTTCAATTATCTGGTGCCGTGAGTGATGCGGAAATGGTGAAAATTGGCAATGCCGCAGGCGCAAAAATAATTGTAATTATAGGTATAACAGGTTCTGGTGCTATGCGCCGTTTGCAAGTTCGTGTGCTAGATATTGAAAGAGGAATTCCTATTATGCAAAGCAACACAGATGAAAGGTGGTTGATGTGAAATTTAAATCAATTCATATAGATTTACCTGCATGGATGCAACAATCTTTGCTTGATGCACCAGAATTTTTCGCAACGCATAATGAGCGTATGAAGTTTGCCATTGACCTGTCAAGGCAGAATATAGAACATAATACTGGGGGTCCATTTGGTGCCGCTGTATTTGATATGGATAGCGGTCGGCTTATAGCTGCTGGTGTGAATATGGTCACCACAGCATGTTTTTCAATTGCTCACGCAGAGATTGTTGCATTGGCACAAGCACAAGCCATTCTTGGCAATTTTAATTTGGGTGGTAAGGAGATGCCGCGTTGTGAGTTGGTAACGACTACCGCTCCCTGCGCTATGTGTCTCGGTGCGATTCCGTGGTCTGGTGTGCGTATGCTCGTGTGTGGCGCACGAGATGAAGATGCTCGGGCTGTGGGATTTGACGAAGGATCGAAACGATTAGACTGGATAGACGAACTTAAGGTTAGAGATATTGATGTAGTCTGTGACGTGTTGAGAAGCGAAGCAGCGACTGTTCTTACGGATTATGTCAAGAATGGTGGAATTGTGTATTAAATCCCAGCCAAATATTCCTGCTCGGTTTGACCTGGTGTTGGGACAAAAATAGCTTTTGCTTTTAACAAGGCTAAATCCATAATGGTGGAATAACCAGAGCGGCAAAGCACAGTTTTGCTCGCCAAAATTACTTCCCGTAAATCCGCTGCTCCAAGATGGTTGAAGGTTGGAAAGGGCAAATTCAGAGTTTCTGTTTCATTTGGCAAACCACGTATCAAACAATGATTGCCGGGTTTTTCAGATAAAAATTTAATGGCGTATTTTTCAAATGCGCTTCTATGAGGTTCAGGGCCAGAAATCAAAGCCAAAATATCGTATCTTTTTTTTGGAACGGGTGCTTTCAAATCCAGTCTAGACAAAGGGCCTATGTATTTTATTTTTTCGCTTTTATATGAAGGGTGGCTCAGTTTGCCAGCAAGTCCGGGGAATTTTTCATAGTCTGGAACCCATATTTCGTCAAAATTTTTCATTATGTTTTTATGCCAATTCTCCCCAATTTTTTCAAAAATCGTAAAGGGTTTGGGGAAGGCTATTCGCAGTTGATGCGTTATATATATGGATTTTATTTTTTTGCAGAAAAAACCAAAGCGGTTGTCGCTTATGGCAAGGGTGTATTTTTGCTTTTCGCACATTGAAGTTAGCCACTTATTTTCTTCTTTCATTATTTTTTTTATACGGGGAATTTGGCTGAAAATCCAAAAAGGCATTTGCCAGCCGTATCTTGGATATTTTATATCATAAGCTGGGGCTTCGTGCAAAACTAAATTTGGAAATTCTTTGGCGAAAAAATTTTTATGGCTCATTGCGCTGGCTATTTCCACCTCTGCGCCCTTTTCCAAATATGAACGTATAATAGGGCAGCATCTAGTTGCATGACCCAAACCCCAGTCCAAGGGAGATATTATTATTTTCTCGCTCATTCTTCCAAAAC